>CAYSNA010000602.1:0-3004 GCA_964432185.1 uncultured Cytophagia bacterium | reverse complement strand
TAAGGAGAATAAAAATGCTACGAAACTATTTAAAAATCGCGCTGAGAAATTTTCTCAAACAAAAGAGTTATTCTCTCATCAATATTACCGGACTCACGATCGGCATTACTTGCTGTTTTTTGATTGTCCTGTTTGTTATTGATGAGTTGAGCTATGAACGCCATCACGTCAACGCCGAGAATATCTATCGAGTGGTGGTCAACAGCAAAATTGGCGACCAGGAAATGAACGAAGCGGTCACGCCGACGCCATTGGCTGAAACGCTGATGATGGATTTCCCTGAAGTGAAAAATGTAATTCGGCTTCACCACACGCCAAATATGCTGGTTCGATACGAAGACAAGGTCTTTAACGAATCACAATTTATGTGGGTGGACTCGACCTTTTTTGATATTTTTAGCGCTCGGCTTTTATATGGCGATCCGAAAACGGCGCTCAAGGATCATCACACTCTGGTCATGACAGAAACCACAGCAAAAAAATATTTTGACGATCCGGCGCAAGCCATCGATAAAATTGTAAATTTTGAGGACGGCACGCCCTATCGAATATCCGGTATTTGTGAGGATGCGCCGCCAAACTCGCATTTTCATTATGGTATGCTCTGTCCATTATCTTCGTGGGAATGGGAAAACATTCGGCCGTACTGGTTAAACAGCTATGTGTACACCTATGTTCTTCTGCAGGATGGATTCCCGCCGGAACAATTGGAGGCAAAATTTCCCGGTTTCATCCGCACGCATGTGGCGCCGCAACTGGAGCAATCGCTGGGTATGTCCATTAACCAGTTTTATGAATCTGGCGGCAAACTGGATTATATGCTGCAGCCGCTCAAAGACATCCATCTCCATTCCAATTTATCCAATGAACTGGAAGCGAACAGCGATATTAAATATGTCTATATCTTTTCGCTTATTGCGCTTTTTATTCTGTGCATCGCCGCCATCAATTTTATGAATTTGGCGACGGCCAAATCCACCACCCGCAACAAAGAAGTCGGCATGCGCAAAGTGCTGGGTTCCAATCGATCGCAACTGGTGCAACAATTCCTGTGCGAATCCATTTTGATTTCACTTGTTGCCATGGTCCTGTCCATTTTATTAGCCGAGCTGCTTCTTCCCTTTTTTAATCAAATCGCCGCAAAGCAGTTGGATATTCGGTTATTTCATGAGTGGTATCTCCTGCCCGGGCTTTTTGTGATTACGCTGTTGATTGGCATTTTAGCGGGAAGTTACCCGGCGTTCTTTTTAGCCTCGTTTAAACCCATTCTGATCTTAAATCGATCCGATGCCAGAGGCGTGGTCAGTCGCGCCGGATTACGCAGCTTGTTGGTCGTATTACAATTTTCCATCACGATTTTCCTGTTCATCAGCACCTTTGTTGTTTTTCAGCAGATGCGCTACATCCAGAACAAGAGGCTGGGATTTGACAAGGAGAACATTGTTGTCATCAAACGCGGCTGGGCCATTGGACAAAATCCGGACGGCACAGAACAAGCGCCGAGCAACAATATAACAGTTCTTGATGCCTTTAAGAACGAGCTGCTGCAAAACTCGAATATTATCGCTGTAGCGGGTACCGGCAGTTTGCCCGGTAAAGCTTTTTACAACATGGTGTGCATCCCTGACGGCAAGGACGACAGTGATCAGATGTCGCTCAATTATTTCCTCGCCGATTATGATTTTGTGGAGGCGATGAATCTTGAACTTGTGGAGGGACGTTATTTTTCACGCGACGTTGCGGGCGACACGCTGGCCGTGGTGATTAATGAAACCGCGGCTCGGGCCATGGGACTTGAAGCGCCGGTTGCCGGAAAACGAATTGGTTTTCCAAACACAAGTTTTCATCTTCACATTGTTGGCGTGATAAAGGATTTTAATTACGAGTCGCTGCACCGTAAAATTGAGCCGCTGTGCATCGGCTTGCAAACCAACACACGGACTTTTATCGTTGCGCGCATCCAGCCGCATGATGTGCCCAATACAATCGCCCATATTGAAAAGACCTGGAAAAGTTTTATCCCCTACAAGCCGTTCGAATATTACTTTTTTAGTGACGACTATGAACAGCTTTACAGATCCGAACAACGGCAGAGCAAGCTGTTCACCATTTTTTCAATCCTGGCCATCGCCATTGCCTGTCTGGGTCTTTTGGGACTGGCGTCATTTACCACCGAACAGCGCGCCAAAGAGATCGGTGTTCGCAAAGTTCTTGGATCATCGATTGCCGGCATCATTTTGAAACTGTCGAAAGAGTTCATCAAATGGATTCTTATCGCCAACCTTATTGCCTGGCCGTTTGCCTGGCTGTCGTCGTCCAGGTGGCTGCAGAATTTCGCGTACAGATCAGAGTTGACGATCTGGATTTTTATTGTTGCCAGCGGCACAGCATTAGGCATTGCTTTGCTGACGGTGAGTGTCCAGGTTTTCAAAGCAGCAACCGCAAATCCAGTGGATTCGCTGAGGTATGAATAAAAGAGGATAAAGGATAAAGGATAAAGGAGCAAGGCACAGGGAGAAGGAAAATTATTTTTTCCGTTCTCCCTTTTCCCTTCTCCTCAGTTAAAAGAGGATTTATGTTTTTCAACACCTTAAAATTCGCATTTCGAAACCTGCGCAAAAACGCGCTTTACTCGTTCATCAACATCATTGGTCTGGCCATTGGTTTGGCGGCGATTATGCTCATCGTCTTTTGGGTGCGCGATGAATTGAGTTATGATAAATTTCACGCGAATGCCGATCGCATCTATCGCGTGGAACGGCGCTGGAATTTTAAAGACATGGTCGGCCAGGCGCCCATTGCCGCGGCGCTGTGGGGGCCGGGACTCGTGGCCGATTATCCGGAAATTCAGCAGAGCGCGCGGCTTTATAAAGAAGAGACTTTTGTTCGCAACCGGGACAATCAGTCCTTCAAACAAAATCTGGTTGCGGCGGATGAAACGCTGTTTGAGATTTTTGATTTTTCGCTGCTTGAGGGGAACGAGGCAACGGCGCTCGCTGAACCC
>CAYSNA010000601.1:0-3011 GCA_964432185.1 uncultured Cytophagia bacterium | reverse complement strand
TGCCTTCGGACAGCGCTCGCACAACATGGCCGCGAGTATGCTCCAGGCCGTTGTTAAAAATGGTCCCGCGAGTTGTGGATGTGGCAACGGGACAGCGCTCGCCCAGCAGCCACGGCGTAAAAATGAGATGATCCGAACCGGGCGGCACGGTGGCCGCATCGTTTTCCAGTAACTCAAAAATATCTTCCAGCGCTGAATCCTTACGCTCCATTTCGTAAAAGCGCTCGATCATCCACTCAAAATTGGATCCGGCGGATTCGGTGATACCGACGACCAGGTTTTTCGTCGGATCAGCGCTTTGCAGGGTGACGGCGCCGTGTTTGAATTTTGGCGCGCGCTCGGTCATTACGCCCAGCCACGCTGAAGTTCCGAGGTAAATGTGCGCCTCGCCTTCGCCGTGGGCGCTGGAGCCGATGGCCGCGCTTTGGGTGTCATCGCAGCCGCCAAACACCGCTGTGCCTTCGTTGAGTCCAAGTTCGTCCGCCGCGTTTTTTGTCAATCCGCCCACAACATCAATGGAGCGAACGAGCTCGGGGAGTTTGTGCAGATCAAATCCAATGGCGCGAAACAGGATGCGCGTCCAGTCTTTCTTTTTCAAATCAAACGTGTAGGAACTGGCGCCGGACCATTCGGCAACCTTTTTTCCCGTGGATTTGAATTTGAGAAAGCCGTTGACATCCAGCACTTTGTCCATGTTCTTGTAGGTGTCCGGTTCGTTTTGTTTGATCCACAAGAGTTTGGGTAGAACATCCTTGCCGGTAATTTCGATGCCAATGATCGATTTAAAAATTTGCCGTCCGCCCAGCAGCCGCATGATTTTGATCGCCTGTTCCTCGGCGCGGCCGTCCACCCAGGTGATGTTGGGGCGCAGAACATGTCCGTCGTTGTCGATTGGGATGATGCCCATCGCCTGCGTGCTGTAAACAATGCCGAGAATGTCCTCGGGAGCCACACCGGATGCGGCCATCACCTCGCGCGTTGTCTTGATAACGGCGTTCCAGTAATCCTCCGGCTGCTGTTCCACCCAGCCGGGATTCGGATATTGAAAATCATACGCCGCAATGGCGTCACAAATTATCGTGCCGTTGGTGTCGATGAGCACCGCCTTGTCGCTGCTGGTGCCGAGGTCGTGGGCTATAACGTATTTTGTTTCCATATGCTCTACATGTGCCACGCACCTTCAAGGTGCGCGGCATATGTTCGTCAAACTCCTTCAGCTTGTTTCAGCACAAACTCAAATTTATCCAGCGCATTATCAATCACATCGTCCGTATCGGCCATGCTCGTATACAAACGGCTGCCGGCGAGCGTGACAATGCCCTGCGCCATGTATGCCGCGCCCATCTCTTCCATCATGTGTTTGCGGATTTTGATCTCCTTCAAAACCTGGACGATTTTCAGCCAGTTCAATTTTGTAAACATCACGCCCGAGGTTTCCAGATGACAGATTGATCCCTGGTTATAAGCCACGTACGGCAAATTGTATTTTTCGATAATCTCCTGCAAGCCTTTTGTCAGCCGATCACCCGCGCGGCCGGCTTTGGCGCAGGCATCGTTTTTTTCGATTTCAACGATGGTGTGATAACCGGCAGCAGAACTGAGCGGATTCGCCGCCATGGTGCCGCCAACAATGGCGCGTTTTTTCCCGGCGCCGATGCCCGCGGCGAGATGCTCCATCAAATCCTGACGGCCGCCGAGTCCGCCTGCCGATGGATAGCCGCCGGCAATGACTTTGCCGAAGACGGTCAAATCCGGCTTGACGCCAAAATACTCCTGCGCGCCACCGAGCGCAATTCGAAACGCAGATACGACTTCATCAAAAATCAGCAGCACGCCGTGTTTGTCGCACAGTTGGCGCAACTGCGTGTTGTAATCAAAGGCCACGGGACGCGTGCCGCTTTCCGGCCCGATCGGTTCCACAATGACTGCCGCTGTACCGCCGCGAAGTTTGTTGAGGCGAATAATCTTTTCAATCGAATCGATGCTGTTCGGTCTGGCTTCCTGAGTGTCTTTGGAAAACGCGCGCGGAATGCCGTGCGCTTCGAATCGGCCGGTGCCGGGAATGCGATTGCCGTAGACCATAGAATCGCTCCAGCCGTGGTACGCGCCGCCAAGTTTGATGACATTCTTTTTGCCCGTCGCCAGCCGCGCCACGCGGATCGCCGCCATGACGCCTTCCGTACCGCTGCCGAGCATACGGAACAAATCGATACTCGGATACAACCGGCGCACCTTTTCCGCCAGTTTTAATTCATACTCGTGGAAAAGCCCTGTCGATGGTCCGCAGGTGTTGAGGAGCTCGATGCACTTGTCGCGAACCGCCGGATAATTACTGCCGAGCACAGTCGGGCCGCCAGCCTGCAAAAAGTCGATGTACTGGTTCCCATCAAGATCGTGCAGGTACGCGCCTTCCGCTTTGGTGAAAACAACGGGGAACGGATAGTTGAACGCCAAATTATGCTGCACACCGCCGGGGATGTACTCCATCGAGCGTGTCGTCATTTCCCTGGACTTTGTGCATTTGGTTTCAAAGTAGGACAGAAAATTGTCCATAGCTTCTCGCTTGAGCGGCCGGATGGGCTGGGCCAGCAGGTTGTCTAATTGTGCATAAATCATTTTGACATCGTGGTATTCCGAAATCGCATGGCCGGGCTTTGGGAGCACTGTGTCCTCTCGCATTTTGTTCAATGATGGAACAAAATAAAAATAATTTCCTAGTATACCAAATACTTAAAATTTTTTGGTGAATTGTGATGACAACATTTCTCACTGTGGTTTTAATAAAAAATTTTCCTAACTTTTCGAACAAAATTTGGAATGGAGAGGATTGATGAAAAATTGCTACGCGTTGTTTTACGTTATTCTCGTGCTTTTCACGTGCCCGTCTTTGCTTGTTAGTCAAGATGATGAAAATGTGCTGACATTGGACACTATCTTCAACTCGGATACCTTTAAACTTGAAACGCCATAACCCATTGGATTTCTTGAGTATTGCAAAAGTTATACGGTTC
>CAYSNA010000600.1:0-3017 GCA_964432185.1 uncultured Cytophagia bacterium | reverse complement strand
TTGCCCGCTCTTTTGCCGACACCAATTTTTCGGCTGCGGCCGAGGAGGACAACGTCTTTGACTTTGATGGGAAAATTAAAATCAATCACGGCATGCTGCGGCACATAACCGATGCGATCACGCTGCGGACCAAGCTCCAATGGATTTTTGCCAAAGATTTTAATCGAACCGGAAAACGGCTCATTCAATCCGAGCATGGCGCGTAACAGCGTGGTTTTGCCGGAGCCGTTTGGACCGAGAATGCCCCAAAACTCGCCGGCGTGAATATCAAATGTAATATTCTCCAACACGAGTTTGTCCTGGTACGCGACCGAAAGATGATCGGCACGCACAATACATGTTTTGGTTTCGGACATGTTACTCTTTCATCACTTTGGCCATTTGCGCCACATTATAACGCATCAGCTCGACATAACCGGTCAAATTTTGCGAACCGCCGAGCGGATCAAGCGGCACAACGCTGATATCACTCTCTTCAGCGATCATCTCGGCGACTCGACTTGGAAACTGCGCCTCGACAAAAATGGCTTTGGCGCCGATGCCCTGCACAATTTTTATGATCTCGGTGATGTCTCTTGGACTCGGCTCCTGCCCCGGACGTTTTTCAATGACGCCGGCCATCTCCAATCCGTAATGTTCGGCAAAATACTCCCACGCCGGGTGAAAACAGACAAACTTTTTCTGCCCCCAGGATTCGACTTCCTGCGCAATATCCTGGTCGACAACCTCGAGATGTTTGATGTAAAGCGCAGCGTTGCTTTCGTACGCGACTTTATTTTGCGGATCAACATCCGCCAATGCAAAATAGATTTTTTTCACCTGGTGAATGGCGTTTTGTGGATTGAGCCAGACATGCGGATTGCCGTGCGCGTGATCGTGATGCTCATCCTCATGGATGTGCAGACCATCCGACGTGAACGTTGCCTTTTTACCGCTGAGGTTGTCAATGATATTATCAAGCCAAAATTCCAGACCGGCGCCGTTAAATACCAACAAATCGGTTTTGCTCAGTTTGGTCATCAATCCCGGGGTCAACTCGAAAGCATGTGGATTAACGCCGGGCGGTACAATAGTAAAGACATCCACCTCATCACCACCCACCTGCTTGACAAAATCCGCAAGCGGCGCGATGCTGGCGCCGACAAGGAGCTTGTCAGATTGTGGTTCGGGAGCGGCGCATTGCAAAACAATACTCGCCACGGCTACAAATAGAAAATATTTTTTTGTCATAAACACATCAGGTTAGAGTAATTGGACAATGTTACGGCATTTTTTTCAACGAGTAAAGGACGAAACAAATTCCACTTTAAATTATGAAATCAGGGTTGAATATAGTATAATTCGCGCTCTCAAAAAAATTAAATTTATACATCAGCGCAAAAAATCAGAACCTTTCAACCGCATGATGGAATGTCAATATTCAAACACAATGCCCGCATGGCACTGAAATTTCGGAACGGTCACCTGAAGTTTGCCGTCAGTTGTTGTCATCGCCATCTCGGTTCCATCGGGAATCAAAATTGCTTTTTTGACCTTTTGCGGAAGGTCGACAGTCACCGGCACATCATACAAAAACGGCAAATCTTCAATCACTTCACATTCACCACGTTGAATCGGTGGGCCGTAGAGTAAATGCACCACATATCGTTTCTTTTCCGGCTGATGCAAAAGGCTCAGGCGGCCGGCGCTGGGCAATTCGGTTTCAACCATTGGATTTTTATGGATGGACTTGAGCGCATTAATGAAAAGATCCCGATGCAATCGCGCGCCATGTTGGTAATAAATTCTGTCCAGATCGTGGGCAAAAAAGATGACCTTGCCATGTTGTAAAATACCGGGGAAATCAGCATCCTGCAGTTGAAACGGCGTATTTTGATGCGAGCTGTATTTTTGATATGTTCGACTAAAATAGGGTTCTCGGACAGCCGCCAAAACCTTGGCGTCAGACTCGGCTTTCACACGGATCGCCGGATCGTAACATAAAAATGGACTGGTGACCAATCCGCCATTGAGCTCATCACCCACAACAAGATAATCGACATCGTAGCGGCCTGGGCCGATATAGTCCGCGCCAATATCAAGTATAACTTTTTCCCGATTTCGATCCAGCGCCCCCTGCCCCAAAACAACAAGGCCGCCGCCTTTTTTTACAAACGCGTTGATTCGTTCTGCGTCATTTTCATCCAGACAGGCGATCCCGGGAATCAGCAGCACATCAAATTGACTCAAATCCGTTATCCCGTTGGCCACATCAAAATTGATGTGACCTTCCAGCAGCATTTTTGCCAGACCCTCATCATGCATCTGGTCAAAACTTCGCCAAACAGCAACCTTGGCGATCGGCACGCCGCCGACACCGTACTCTTCAATTTTCTCAACGTACTCGTACGCTTCGCGGATGTTTTGATATGTTGATAAATCCATCTCACCGCTCGGATGCAGCTGATCCCCAAAGTTGCAATTGGCGCCCCAGGCAATCATGGATGCCGCTTCGTATTTGAGAGCATTCGGATGTTTGAAACCGCCAAACTCGCCCCAGGCCGTGTGAAACTTGCCGCTCATGGCGGTAATTGGATATCCGGCCTTGATAAAATATTTGGACTGCAACGGCAGTTTGTCGTATCCGCCCCAGACGGTCGGCAAATCTTCCAGATCCTGCATGGTATTATGGCCAAACAGATTATGACGAAAATTGGTGTAACTCGCAATTGCCGTCGTGCCGTTAAAAAAGATGGTGGCATTGGGATGATACGAATGCACCAACTCGCGTAAATCCGCTTGATGTCGTTTCAAAACCTCGGCGTTATGAGCGGCAACCGCATCTCGATCATCCAGATTGATGCCCTGCTGCTTCATTTCTGTCTGACAATTTTCACAATAACATAATCGATCAACCTGATAAATATCAAACCACAACCCGTCAATATCATAATTTTCACAAAGCTCGATGACTTGCTCACGGATATGTTGATGGTATGAGGTATTGGTGCACAAAAGCTGCCAATGAAACGGCGGCT
>CAYSNA010000599.1:0-3018 GCA_964432185.1 uncultured Cytophagia bacterium | reverse complement strand
AGAAAAGGTGCCGGATTACATGGTGCCGGCCAATTTTGTACGCATGACGGAATGTCCGCTCACCGCGCACGGCAAGATCGATCGCCGCGCCTTGCCGCTCCCCGAATCCATTCGTCCCGAGTTCGAACATGAGTACGTTGAGCCGGAAACACACGATGAACAGACGCTGGCAGACATTTGGAAACAGGTGTTGCACGTCGAAAAAGTCGGACGCTTTGATAAGTTCTTTGAGCTTGGCGGGGATTCTATTTTGAGCATTCAGGTCATTTCGCGAGCCAATCAAGCCGGACTCAAGATTACACCCAAGCACATGTTTCAGGCTGAAAATCTGCGCGAGCTGGCCGCATTTGCTCAAGTTGTTGATCCATTGTTAATTGAAGAAAAAGCGGTCGGCGCTGCGCCGCTTACGCCCATTCAGCACTGGTTCTTTGAGCATCATCAATTGGCGCCGCAGCAGTTTAATACATCACTCATGGTCGCTCTGGCGCAGGACCTCGACCTCGATCTGCTGCAAAAATCCTTAACTGTTTTAATGCAGCATCATGACTGCTTCCGCCTGCGTTTTGAACAACGTGATGGCGTGTGGCGCCAGGAATTTGTGGAGACGATTGAGCATTTTCCGTTCGAGCTTGTCGATCTGTCCGCTTCCCCGATGGTTGATGTCAAAAAGGCGATCGAACACAAAGCCGCAGCCGTACAATCATCGTTTGATCTTGCTCAGGCGCCGTTGCTCAAACTCGTTTATTTTAAGCTGAAAAAGCACTCTCGCTTGTTGTTTGTTCTGCACCATTTAATAACAGACGGCGTGTCATGGCGATTTATTATGGAAGACTTTGTTAATATTTATGGCCAAATGGCGAACGATCAACCGGTTCAATTGCCGCCACGGTCAACGAACTATAAAACGTGGGCGCAAAAAATGATGCAGTTGTCGCAGTCCGAAAGCCTCAAACCGAAGATTGAGTTTTGGCGACACAACATCGAAAAATCAAAGCCTTTTGACCTGCCGCGAGACATGAACAGCGATGACAATTCTTACGGCTCGGTGGAGCAGATGACCCTGTCCTTGTCGCACGAAGTGACCGCAGGATTGTTGCACGAATTGCCGAAAAAACTGGGCACCCAAATTAACGATGTGTTGCTGACGGTTTTACTGCGAACAATGTCTTCCTGGACCGGGCAAAATCAATTGCGCGTCGAAATGGAAGGTCATGGCCGCGAACCGCTTTTTGATGACGTCGATCTCTCCCGCACGATCGGGTGGTTTACCAGCATTTTCAATATCAACCTGGAGCTGCGAGGATCAGATTTGAAGGAACAACTGTTGGCCATGCACGATCAGATGTCCGCCATTCCAGAGCGCGGCATCAGCTACGGCATGCTGAAATATTTGAGGAGAGAAACAGATACGGAATTTTTGCGCCAGTCGCCACCGCCGCAAGTAAATTTTAACTATCTGGGTCAATTTGATCAATTTGACGCCAAGATGGATATGCCCTTCCACATGGCGCCGGAACGTATCCTGAATGAACAGTTCCCGGACGAATCCAAGGGCGCTTTGCTGCACGTCGTGGCGTCGGTCAGTGGACGCCAGATGCATATTCGTTGGCTGTATAGCAAAAACATCTATAAGAAACGAACAATCCGCAAGTTGGCCAAATTGTTCAACAAAGAAGTGCAAGATATCGTCTCCGCTTTTATGTAAATGCAACGCGACCTTTATAAAAGCGAGTCAGAAAACAACGGTCATGTGATTGGAGATTTGAATGGACGCATTACTTGGGATTTCGCATAAAGACTGGAAATCCTTGCAAAAAATTGACGGAAACGTCGTTGATGCCGACTATATGGCACAAAAAAAGATGCTGGATCAAATATCGCGGTTCACCAGTTTTTTTAAATGGTTTGATGATAATAAATTTATACACAAAATTGAAGACCTCTCCATCAAAGAACCGATTTTTATATTGGGGCATTGGCGGTCCGGAACAACGCTGTTGCACAATATTCTGTGTCTGGATGAGCAGTTTGCCTATCCATCCAAGTTTCAAGTCTCAAATCCACATACTTTTTTAACCCGAGAGAAACGCGTTGAAAAAATATTGAAAAACCGACAGGCTGAAAAACGACATATGGACAATATGGAAATTACTTTCTCCAGTCCGGATGAGGACGAAACCGCTGTCTCGATGATGTGTCAACGATCGCCCATCGTTTCCTGGGCTTTTCCCCGTAATCATGATGTCTATTCGCGATACCACACCTTCGACAACGTGCCTGTCGAGGATGTCAATAAATGGAAAGAGGCGCTCATCCTGTTTTATAAAAAATTGACGTTTAAATACGACCGGCCACTTGTACTCAAATCACCGGTCCATCTTGGCCGCATGAAAATGCTGCTGGACTTGTTTCCGGATGCGCGGTTTATACACATTTATCGAAATCCGTATCGAGTCTATCAGTCAACGAAAAAACTCTACGCCGAAGCGCTGCCGCATACCTGCCTGCAACGGCCAAATTTTGATGATTGGAACCGATATATTTTACAAGATTATTCGGCCATGTATGAGGCTTTTTGGCGCGATAAAGAAATTGTTCCGCACGATCGGTTGTTTGAATTGTCATTTGAGGAATTTGAAGAGAATATTTTTCAGCATATTGCCACTATTTACGAAAAGTTTCACATCCCGAATTTTAGCCGTTTTGAACCGGTACTGAAAAAATATCTCGAGTCCATAAAGGAATACAAGAAAAACACGTTTCCTCAATTGCCCGCTGAGGAAATGTCTGAAATTAACGACAAATGGGCTTCAACTTTTAAAAATTTAAATTATGAGATCCGCAATTGATCTCAGGTGATGTGCCTTTTGGCAGATAGCCTGGGCAACAGGTAAGCATGAATATTAAAACTTTATGACGAGGAGTATTACGCTGTTAGAGTTATCGCATCAGATGCATTGGCAAAAAGGCTTCTTGATTAAAAAAACGAGGCGCACTCACGAGGGGGAATGATGAACA
>CAYSNA010000598.1:0-3031 GCA_964432185.1 uncultured Cytophagia bacterium | reverse complement strand
GTGTTGATGGTCCTGAGTTTTGATATTTCCTATTGGTTGACGCTGGCCCTGGCCATGCCGGCCGCCGGATTACTCGTGCGTATCTTCATCATATTTCACGATTGCGGCCACGGATCGTTTTTTAAATCACAAACCGCAAACCACATTCTCGGTACCATCAGCGGGATTCTCGCTTTCACACCCTATTTTCAATGGCGATTTGAGCACGGCGTGCATCATGCCACATCCGGCGATCTGGATCGCCGCGGCCGCGGCGACGTATGGACCATGACCGTGGCCGAATACAAAGCAGCATCGCGATTTAAAAGAGTCTTGTATCGTATCTATCGACATCCCTTTTTTATGCTGGTATTCGGACCGATCTTTAGTTTTGTCATTGTCTATCGATTCGCCTCGCGTTTTTCGAAAAAGCGCGAACGCTGGAGCGTTTATTATACCAACGCCGCCCTGCTGGCCATTCTGCTGATTATGGGATTTACCATTGGCTTTAAAACCTACCTGCTCATTCAGGCGCCGGTGCTGCTGCTGGCCGGAAGCGCCGGCATCTGGCTTTTTTATGTGCAGCATCAATATGAAGGCGTGTACTGGGAACGCCACGACAACTGGGATTTTATGACCGCCGCCATCAATGGCAGCTCGTTCTACAAACTGCCCAAGGTGTTACAATGGTTTTCCGGCAATATCGGCTTTCATCATATCCATCACCTCAACTCGCGCATCCCGAATTATAATCTGGAAAAATGCCATTACGACACGCCCGAGCTTCAAGATGTTCATCCAATTACATTGCGAAAGAGTTTAAAATCATTAAAATTTCGCTTGTATGATGAATCTGAACAAAAACTGGTGAGTTTTGCCGGGCTAAAAAACAAAACCGCATGAATCGATCCAAATCCGGCGCTGGCCCATTTACGACTTACAGGGCAGCGTTTTAATGTCTAGTTTTTCACGACAGAAATGCGTATATTTCTCTCAACGTATAAGCCGCATCATTCCGCCTCTCCCTCCCCATCCCTCTCTGAATGATTGCTTGCTTGTTGGAATCCATAATTGATTCCATCCGAAAAAGTCACACTGCCGTGCGCATGTGGCGCAACAAAAGGAGTACTCATGACCGTTCAATTTGGCAAAGCCGTTTCGATCTTGTTTTCACTCAAGGTAGATCAAAATAATAAAGTCATTGCATCGCATCAGAAAAAGCCGCTGCATTTCGTTGTTGGCGAAAAACGAATGATCCTCGGTCTCGATCGCGAGCTCATTGGACTCAAGCTGGGCGACAAAAAACAAGTCACGCTCACACCGGATAATGCCTACGGGTACAGAGATGAAGAGCTCGTGGTGTCGATCAATCGTTCGAAACTGGCGGAACATATCAAGGTGCATAAAGGCCTGGTTCTCAACCGCAAAACAAAAAGCGGCAAGGTCCTCAAGGGCATCGTTTCATCGTTTGACGATGAAAGTGTCACGGTTGATTTTAACCATCCGCTTGCCGGCCAAACATTGCGATTTGAGACGGAAATTATTGATGTAAAAGATGCAACTGCCGTGCAATGAGCAGGGTGAAAAAAGAAACAGGCAGAATGTCTCAACGTCAGCACCCCATCTGCAAGGAATAGCGGTGGAACACGATCAAAATCTCGCCGTCCTGATCGACGGCGACAACATCCCGTCCGCCTATGTCAAGGAAATGATGGCGGAAATTTCAAAATACGGCAATCCCACCATCAAACGAATTTATGGCGATTGGACCAGGCCGATTTTGGCAAAATGGAAAAACCTGCTGCTGGAAAACGCCATTACGCCCATTCAGCAATATTCCTATACCACCGGCAAAAACGCCACCGATTCGGCCATGATCATAGACGCCATGGATATCCTCTACTCGCACAAAGTGAACGGTTTCTGCCTCGTGTCCAGCGATAGCGATTTTACCCGCCTGGCCACCCGCCTGCGCGAGGCGGGCATGACGGTCATCGGCATTGGCGAAAAAAAGACGCCCAATCCGTTCATTGTGGCGTGCGATAAATTTATTTATGTCGAGATTTTGAAAAACCAGGCCGATGACAACGAATCGACTGTGAAACCCAAAAATGTCAAAGCCGAAACCAATGTCGATAAAATTACCCCGCAAGTGATTAAATTGATTTCGTCAACCATATCCGATGTGGCGGATGAAGACGGCTGGGCTTTTCTCGGTGACGTCGGTAATTTGCTGCAAAAAAAGCAGCCCAATTTTGATTCGCGAAATTACGGTTTTGCCAAGCTAACGCCGCTGATAAAATCGATCGATCTTTTTGAAATTGAACAACGGGAAAATCAAAAAGGCCGCTTTAAGCTGATTTACGTGCGAAACAAAGAAATGAAAAAATAACGTATCGATCCGGCGCACCAGATGGTGATTCGCGCAAAAGCAGTTTTCGACTTGAGATGAATTAAAAAGTTTTGTTTTTGTACTTCGTGTCCAAATTTCTATACAAGACTTTTTTGATACTCTTCAAAGTTGGCATCTCCGGCGAGATACCAATATTGAAGAGTTGAAAGTCGCTGATACCCGAATCCAGCCGAAAATCATTGACAAATCGCCCCTGCCTCTATTATACACCTCCACGACTATATTGACAAATGCCTCAACAGTCTCAACGACAGGCGCCAGAAGCTCGCGTGTGTTTTAGACCTGCGCAATCCCGATCGATCAGAACGCGAACTCAACTATGCCGCGCAAACGTTTTGACCGTCCCGCACGAGGGACGAAGAGTCGATGATAGCGTCCTATTTCATCAACGTCATCTTTTTTGTATCACAAAACTCACCGGCGGTCAAACGATACAGATAAATTCCCGTGGGCACGACACGGCCGCCGGCATCATGCGCATCCCACACCACTGTATGGTGACCCGCCAGCATATCCTCCTCCACCAGCTCCCGGACAACCTGTCCGTTTTGATTGTAGATGATCAACCGGACAAATGTCGCCCTGGAAAGTTCGAAAGCGAATGTCGTTGTCGGATTGAACGGATTTGGATAATTGGGC
>CAYSNA010000597.1:0-3043 GCA_964432185.1 uncultured Cytophagia bacterium | reverse complement strand
TTGTTGCCGGGATTGTTTGAGTAGTCGATAGACTCAGTCGCTTGAACAATCACAATTCGGGAGGGAGCGATGAGTACAAAGAAGACAAGACATATTTTCCCCATTGAAAGGGATTTTAATAATCTCATACATCAGGATTGCTGGAATTGCCGCTCAACACCGTGATCAGCCGCATCACCATTATCAGGCTAGCCTGATAATGGTGATGTTATTGTTTTCGCCACAAAAACGGCGAATGAGAACGGCTCGTGCCGTCAGCAGGATTATTGGGTTCTGCGTTTTTGATTACCTTAATAGAACCATCCTTTTATGCTGCACTAAATTGTTTCCTACCAATAATTGGCAAAAATAGAAACCGCTCGGAAGATTTTCGGCATTAAACTTTACTTCGTAAGAGCCGGCAGTTTGAATCTCGTTGACCAATGTTGAAATACGCCGTCCTCGTAGATCATAAACGGCAAGGTCGATATTATCGGTTTTGTCAAATGAATATCGTATCGTTGTTGTCGGATTAAACGGATTTGGATAATTCTCGAGTTCAAAAGCGACTGGCGCAGCAACCCTTTTGCTATTGACGTTTGCTGTGGGAGTAACTTTTAAATTTTTAACCGACATGCTGGACAATGGGCGACCTCCATTTGTCGGATCAATATCAACATGAGCAACCAGGTTGTTAATGGTCGAAACCTCATTCTTAAAGGCATAGTTTGATGCAATAACGACTTCTGATTCTCCCAAGGGTTTAATGGATACAGAATAATGTTGTTTGGAAACATTGGCCTCGATCGTTACAGCATGACGGGTGTTGTATTTGTACTCAAAGGCGGCATCGGATCGAAATGTTGCCCCGTCAGCAACGGTGATTTTGCCGTCTGGATTGAACTTGAGTGCTCCTGCCAGATCATCAATAGCTGAAGCCGGATTATTTGAAAAGCCGATGATTCCGCTAAAAGTGCTGTCCGGAAATACATCAAATTTCAAAATTGCCGCATCGTTTATATCTTCAAAGGTGTGGTTTTGCCAGAAAGGGCCTTCCTCTAAAACTGAAACAGCATCTAACCACAGAACGGATTCCTGCGTCCCGCCGAGACGAAAGACGAGTGTCGTTGTGCTATTTGTTGTATCACTCTCAAAAATGTATGGGCCGGCCTCTTCAAAATCCGTAATCTCCGGATTTAGAAAAAAATAAGTCGGCCATGGATCAACAGGACTATAGATTGCAAACGGTACATTATAAGTCTCTGCAACGCTTTCATATCCGGCCATGAATTGAATATAGTATTTTGTCTTTTTCTGTATCGGACAGGCATGCGCAAACTGGATATGCCCATCCACTGTACTACCAAAGTCGAATTCAAACCTGGCTGAGTTGGGGCCGGACAAAAGACCGGAACTATCAATGAAGGTATAGTAGCGGACATCGTCCGAGATTTTCCATTGACTCCAACCGGAAAATCCATTGTCAAATTCACCATTTTCTATCATCTCTCTACTAAATAGAAAGGTTGTCATAACAAGCAAGAAAAGGATTATCAGTGCTTTCATGTTCTTCTCCTTGATTTTGTGTTTTTAATGACTCGGATCAAATAATTTGTAGCTCACCACAAACGAATACTGGAAATTATTTTTCCAACTTATTTCAAAACTACCATTTTTTTCGAGTCAACAAACGATTCAGCAACAATTTTGTAGAGGTAGACGCCGGAAGCAAAATGATCTGCATTCCAAACGACACTGTGGTCGCCCGGGTCAATGACGTCATCGATCACGGTCTCCACTTCTTTGCCCGCTAAATTATAAATTATAATGCGCACCATGGTTCGGTTTGGCACCTGGTAGCGGATTGTTGTTTGTGGATTGAATGGATTGGGATAGTTCTGAGCTAATTTAAATTCAAGGGGGAGCAAACCGGATTCGGAGTCCACTTGTGTACCCGCACAAAAAACACCATCCGATTCTCCCGTGATATTCGAGGCGTTTTTGACTTTGACCATTTTTTCGATGCCGAGACAGTCGACCTGGTTGTTGCTCAAACTCACCCCATCACAGTTTTCCAGCCACACCATATAATTGCCGATCAGCCCAAGGTTAGCGCCGTGGTTGCGATTTTTCCAGTTTGACACATTATTGTTGTCGATGAAAATATTTTTTGCCGATGTCGCCAGAATTTGAACACCGAAACACCCATCCATTGTATTATTTGAAATTGTTATATCATTTTGAATGCCTGCGGGTGAAAAGCCGCCTTCCAATTTTTCCGATGTGATGCAAATGGCGCCTGCCTGAGAAGCGCCCCAATGCTCGGCCTGCATCCAGCACTCTATTAATGTGTTATTTGAAATGGTGATGTTTTTTGACGGTCCGGATTCCATCCAATAAAATTCCGGCGAAATGACAATGCCGCCCATGCCATTCCATTGAATCAGGTTGTTGTCGATCAGTCCATCAGATGCTTTGATGAGAATACCCCGCGCCCGTTTATTGCGGATGATATTGTCCTGCACGATAAAGCAGTCCCCCTGCCGCTCAACGATATAAACAGATGTGCCGGGTTCTACAGATAGACTCTGATCCAGTTCAAGAATAACAAAGCCGTTAAAAATATCGGGATCGCGCAGATCACCGGATATGCTGTTCCAAATATCCTGCATCTCACCTCGCTCGGATGAACTCGGATCTCGAATGTCATCTATGGTGGCCGTGAAAATTCTCTCACCAGCGTTATTGACACCGGCAATGGTTTCGCCGATGGACATAAATCGACGATTGTATTTTAAATTGATCCCCAGCGTTGCGCCGTCACTCAAAACCGCATAGTGAAACTCGCCGTGAATGGCGACAGCATCGTCGCCCAGATTTTCAAAGGTGCAGTTTCTAATCATTGGGCCGATATGCGAGCTGATCGAGTGAATGCCGTCCGCTGTTGCAGTTTTTAAGCGCGCCTCGGTAGCGCCGGCCGGAGGTGGACCGAGGACGAAATCGACCTTGTCATAGATAATGCTCTCGCAGTTCAGCTCCAATACACCAAATACTGGCGCGGCAT
>CAYSNA010000596.1:0-3061 GCA_964432185.1 uncultured Cytophagia bacterium | reverse complement strand
TAATCCCAGCATGTACATGCCCGCGGACGAACAGGCCGAATTCATCAAAAATTTTTTGGGACCAGCGTTCCAGGCGGCGGGATTGTCGACGAAAATTATCATTTACGATCACAATGCCGACCGTACTGATTATCCGATTTCCATTCTCAATGATCCGGCCGCGAAACCGTATATCGACGGTTCAGCCTTTCATTTGTACGGCGGCGATATTGATGATTTAAGCGCCGTGCATGAAACCCATCCGGACAAAAATCTCTATTTCACCGAACAGTGGATCGGCGCGCCGGGCAACTTTGGCGGCGACCTGCGCTGGCATGTTCGCCATCTCATCATCGGCGCGACGCGCAACTGGTGCCGCACGGTCATTGAATGGAATCTGGCGGCGGATGAAAATCAGGATCCGCACACGCCGGGGGGGTGCGACCGCTGTTTGGGCGCGGTCACCATTAATGGCAATGATGTCACGCGCAATCCGGCTTTTTACATTATCGCGCACGCGGCCAAATTTGTGCGGCCGGGCTCGTTTCGAATTTACTCCACGTCCACGCCGGACCTGCCAAACGTCGCATTCAAAACTTTGGATGGTCAAATCGTCGTTATAGTTTTGAATGACACCAATTTAAAAATGTCATTTAATATGAGAATAGAAAACAAGTATATCAACTCCAGTCTGGCCGGCGGCGCTGTCGGCACTTATATCTGGAACGTTGAGTGATCAAGAAGCCTGAACGGTTCACGCCAATGATTCAGATAATGATGTGACAGTTGTATTCAACCTGCGGCAACCGCCGGGAGCGTGAAGAAGCGCCGAGAAAAAAACCTCATAGCTTTTCTCAGCGCAGCTTGGCGTCTTCGGCGGTTTTACGAATCCAATCGGGTAACAAGGAAATTTGATTGTTTTGTCTTTTGACCTATGGCTGAAACCGGAATTCTCATAAGGCAATTGACTTAATTGTATAATCATTAAATTTAAAAGGAGCATGGAAAATGAAAATCGTATTGTCAATCGGTCTCGTACTTTTGGTGGTAATTTTGTCGTGCACTCAATCACCAAAACAGGAAGGCTTTGTTTTTCATCGCGGACTCAATGCCAGCCACTGGTTGTCGCAATCCGAGGTTCGCGGCGAAGAACGCGTTCAATACATGCAGGAAAAAGATTTCGCAAAAATTGCCGAGATGGGCTTTGATCACGTGCGTCTGCCCATTGATGAAATGCAGATGTGGGACGACGAGGGAAATAAAGAAACCGAAGCGTGGCAACTGATGCACAACGCCATCAACTGGAGTTTTGCTCACAATTTGCGCGTCATTGTCGATCTGCACGTGCTCCGCTCGCATCATTTTAACAATCCAAACAACCGCCAGCTGTGGGAAGATAAAACCGCGCAGGAAAATTTCATTACCTTTTGGCGACAACTCTCCGAGGACTTGAAACAGTATCCCAATGATAAACTGGCGTACGAGCCGCTGAACGAGGCCGTCTCCAACAATCCCGATGACTGGAACAATCTGATCAACTGGGTGATCTCGGAAATCCGCAAGCTGGAGCCCGAGCGCACGATCATCATGGGATCAAACAACTGGCAAACCGTCGGCACCTTCAAAGACCTTCAAGTGCCTGACGGCGACAAAAACATCATTCTCAGTTTTCACTATTACGAACCGTTTTTGCTGACGCATTACCAGGCGCCATGGACGAATATCAAGGACCTGACCGTGGCGATCAATTATCCCGGACAGATGGTCGATACCACGCTTTACGCTTCAATAAGCGAAGAAGAATTGAAACTGGTCAAGGCTCGCAATGCTTATAACGACAGTTCCACGCTCGATAAAGATATTTATCAGGCGGTTGAGGTGGCGGCAAAATATGGCTTGAAATTATACTGCGGCGAATTCGGCTGTTTTCCGTCAACGCCAATGTCCATGCGTCAGGCGTGGTACGAGGACATGATCGCGGTGTTTGATAAATACGATATCGCCTGGGCGCACTGGAATTATAAAAACGATTTTCCGGTAGTGGATGCCGAGACGCTGGAGCCGATTACGGAGCTGACGTCGATTCTCGTCAAAAAATGAAAGTGGAAAAATGAAAATATTAGCATACGCCATGACGATTTTCGTTGTGTTTTTTCTGTTCAAACCGTGCTTGTCGCAAGTCTTTCCCGACACCTATTTTGAAGCGCAATCCGGCCGCCTGAAATACGGCTTTTACGTGCCGGAACATTATGACAGCACAAAAACGTATCCCCTGCTCACCTACCTGCACGGCTGGAGCGCCAATTATTCTATGTACCTCGATTGGTACGACAGCGACTTTCAGGCCGAGTTTCCCTGCTTTGTTTACACGCCAAAAACGCCGACGGATTGGGCCGATTGGAGCGGCTGGTGGGATCAGCTCACCGAGCCGATGACTGCGGCCATGCATGTTTTGGACAGCCTGATCAGTGTCTATTCGGTGGATACAAACCGGCTGTACGTTTATGGCATCTCCATGGGCGGCGAAGGCACGTTTGATTTGCTGCACAAATTTCCGGACAAATTTGCCGCCGCCATGTCCGTATGCGGCGGTGGCCAGCCGTTCTGGGCCGAGAACATTGCCAAAACGCCGTTCTGGATGTTTCATGGCAGCGCCGATAATATCAATCCGCCAAAATTAACCGAGCAGGTGTATGACGAATTGGTCAAGATTGGCGCTAAAAAAATGCGCTATAAAAGTTATCCCGGCTACGGTCATGAGATTTGGGGTTTGGCTGAACGGGAACCGTCGTGGCATGACTGGATGTTTGCGCATTCGAGGACTGATACGGCGTGCAGCAGGCCCTCCGGAAAAATTGAGCTTGAAGCCGCACTGCTTGTCAACGGCAAAATCGAGTTGAGCTGGAATGACATTCGCCAACCGGATGAGCGAGCCGATAAAATATGGTACTATAAGATTCACAAAGCAGATGGTCTGATCGGCACCACCGAGTTTGATGAAAGACGTTTCTCCTTTCCGGTCGTGAATGCTGTGGATTCTTTTTACGTCACCGCGGTCAATTATTTTTTCAAGGAATCGGCG
>CAYSNA010000595.1:0-3075 GCA_964432185.1 uncultured Cytophagia bacterium | reverse complement strand
CCGTCCGCGCCGTTCGAATTTTGGTTTTTAGATGACTCTTTTGATTCGCTTTATCGATTTGAAGAGCGACTGAATATTTTGTTCATGTGCTTTGCCGGACTGGCGATTTTAATTGCGATGCTGGGTCTGTATAGCCTGGTGTCGATTTCAACAGAATATAAAACCAAACAGATCGGCATCCGCAAGGTGCTGGGCAGCACGGTGTTTGGCATCACGCGGGTGGTATCCAAAGAATTTCTCTGGCCGGTTGTGCTGTCAAATGTGATTGCCTGGCCCATTACATATGTCATCGCGAATAGCTGGTTGCAGACCTTTGCTTATAAAATTTCTCTCAGTTGGTGGTTGTTCCTCGGCACCGGGCTATTAACCTTTGTGATCGCATTGATGACACTCAGTGTTCAGTCGATCAAAGCGGCTACGGCAAATCCAGTAGAGGCATTGCGGTACGAGTAAAACAGGAACGCGGAATAAGGAGCGGGTAATTCATTTTCATTTTCACTTTCTCCTTTTTCCCTTATCCCTTTTCCCATTTTTTCGGAAGGACAGATGTTAAAAAACTATATTACCATCGCATTACGAACCTTGTTCAAACACAAAACATTTTCCATTATCAATCTCGTCGGGCTTGCCATTGGCATCGCGGCTTTTTTTCTGATTTCCGCTTATGTGCAGAATCAGATGAGTTACGACAGTTTTTGGGAAAACGCCAATCGTCTTTATCGGATTCGTCTGGATCAATATCAACATGATGCTTTGCAATTCTCCAGCGCCAAATCTTATATGAGCCTCGGCGCCGTTATTGGCGAGGTATCGGGAGTGGAAAAAGCTACCCGTCTTTTAAAAGATAAAGTCACAGCTTACACGCCGGACCAGCAAGTCAAAGATGTCGACATGTTTTGGGCCGATTCAACGGTATTTCAGGTGTTAAATCGTTCTTTTCTTTTCGGATCCGCGGACAATCCATTTCCGACTCGTTTTAGCGCGGTCATATCGCAATCTTTGGCAACACAGCTTTATGGCGACAAAAATCCATATGGTCAACAATTCAAATTGAATGAAGGCTGGGAATTTACCGTCTCGGGTGTTTTTGAGGATATACCGGAAAACAGTCACATATCAATGGACATGTTGGTCAGCATTCCGTCGCTCTTTTATTATATTCGAAATTTTGACAACGCAACGGGGCAGTTGACGCACAACGTTCCGGATGCCACGGAGCCGCCACCGACAGCCGCAGGAACGTGGCGCAACAATAATACATACACATATATTCTGACGAATGAAAATGCGCCCGTTACCGAGATTGAATCCGCCTTGCCCGCCGTGATTGAAAAATACGCGGGCGTCCTGGCCGAGCGTGGAATTCGCGCCACGCTATTTTTACAGCCGATTGGCGATATTCATCTCGACTCCCACCTCGATGATGAGATCAAAGTTAATGGTGATAAAAACTCACTATATACCATGAGTCTAATCGGCTTGATTATTCTCGTCATAGCCTGGATCAATTTTGTCAACTTGACGGTTGTTCGCGCCGTTGAACGCGCGAAAGAAGCGGGTTTGCGCAAAGTGGCAGGCGCAAGCCGGTCACACCTGTTGGGACAATTCCTGTTCGAATCGCTTTTGATGAACGTTTTGAGCGTTATGTTCGCGGTCTGTTTTATCTGGATATCACGCCATTACCTGGAACAGCTCCTGGGGCAGCCACTCCATTTTCTATCCTTGGACAAACAATTCTATTTCATACTTGGTAGTGTCCTGTTGATTGGCGCTCTTTTATCCGGCCTCTACCCTGCTCTTCTGCACGCCACCGTTCGTCCCATTCAATTGTTCAAAGGATTTCGTGCGTCACACGCGAGTGGTTTCAGTTTGAGAAAAGTATTGGTTGTTTTGCAATTCACCGCATCCATTTTTCTACTCATCGGCACCTTTACAGTTTATCGACAAATTCAATTCATGCGTTCACAAGCGCTTGGTGTGAATTTGGAACATACTCTGGTCACCTACTCCCCCATGAGCATGATCAAAAAACCGGACGTGCACCAGAAACTTTTATCCTTTAAAGCCGAGATCAATCGAATGTCCGGTGTCAAGAGCATAGCCACATCGTCATCAGTGCCCGGCAAGGAAATCGGCGTGCATCGGGAAAACATTCATCGCGTTGGCGACGAAGAGGCGATTAAAACATCTTTTTCGATTTATAACGTGGATGCGGATTTTTTCTCAACCTACAACATTAAACTTTTAGCCGGACGCCTCTTTCGCCACGAGGAAGAAGCATCAACAAACGACGTGATCATCAATGAAAAGGCCATGCAGCAACTCGGCTTTCCGTCATCGCTGGATGCCGTCAATCAATATATCACAAGCGACGATCGCGAATATAGAATTTGCGGCGTCATCCAAAACTATCACAACGAATCCCTGAAAAAAGCCATCGAGCCCATTCTATTTTTCAAGAGTTATCAATGGCCGCTCGACGTCGGTTACTATTCAATAAAAATTGAATCAACCACTATTCAACACACTATTGCCGAGATTACGGAAATCTGGAATCGATTTTATCCTGCCGATCATTTTTCCTATTTCTTTGCGGATGACGCCTTTGACGCACAGTACAAAGCTGATCAACAATTTGGTCGACTGTTTAGCATTTTTTCAGCATTGGCCATTCTCATTGCCAGCCTCGGACTTTTGGGATTGATTGCCTATGCCGCCAAACAACGAACAAAAGAAATTGGTGTGCGCAAAGTTCTGGGCGCATCCGTGACGAGCATTTCGTCCGAGTTGTCGTGGGATTATATCAAATGGACGCTTTTGGCCAACCTTTTTGCGTGGCCACTGGCCGGGTTTGTCATGCACAACTGGTTGCAGGGATTTGCCTACCGAATTGGCTTGAGTTGGTGGATTTTTGTTCTTGCCGGAGGTTTGGCTTTTTTGAGCGCCGCCATTACGGTGAGTTGGCAGCTTGTGAAGGCCTCGACAGCGAATCCAATCGAAGCCTTACGGTATGAATAAACAAAAAGGAAAGGAATTCCAATAACAATTGATTTCTCGCACTCCAATTATCCAGCG
>CAYSNA010000594.1:0-3099 GCA_964432185.1 uncultured Cytophagia bacterium | reverse complement strand
ACGAATCCATTTTAAATGGCCCAAAGCCGGTTGAATTTTTACGGATTTAAATCCCGGCTCGGCCGGCTCGATGCCGGCGACCGTGGCGAGAAAATCATAATTGGGACTGGCGCTCCAGGCGTGGCAATCGGAGCGTGTGGGTTCGGGACGCTCGGCAAATGTGGTCAGACCGAGGTCGATCATATCGTGCCAGGGCTGTAGCTGCTCCAGGTACAGGTCGGCGAGCCCGATTTTTTTCAACGCCTGAAACGTGTAAAATTGATAATAAAATGTGCTCTGGATCAAACTTTTATCGGCGATAACTTTTTTTAAAAATTCCGCCTCATGCCCTTTCGGCGCCACATCGACGAGCACCGCCGTGACATTCGCGTGCTGGCTGAAATCTTTTTTCTCCGGCGTATCCGCGTAGAGTTGGCGCGATTCATCCCAGCATAATTTCTGTACCGCTTCTTTTATCGAGGCGCTCAGCGTGCGGTAATGCTCCGCCACCTGGGTTTTGCCGTACGCCTGAAAAAGTTCGATGGCCTGGTTCATCGCGTAGAGAAACTGAAATGTGATGATCGACGAGTTGCCGTCCTCCGCGCCCGCCGGCACGCCGCCGATGCCAATCTCCGAATCCCACGCCCATTCGTCCGGCCAATCGACAAAGTTCCAGTGCTCCATTGGGCCGAGCATGCCGGTATCATCGATGCGCTGCTCGTACCATTGCAGCACGCCTTCAATGCCAAGGAGAAACGATGAGACAAACTCATCATCCTGGCGAAACATCCAGTAGTCGTGAATCATGGAAATCCAGAATAACGAATAGGGCGGAATGACTTGCGGCACACTCGTCGGATAGCGGCTGGATGTGAGACCATCCGGGGTGCGCGAGTCGTTAAAAAGCTGAATGGCCTTGCGCATCAAGCGATCATCTCCGGTGACGTAGAGAGAAATCAACGCCTGAATGCGCGTGTCACCGACATATTGCAATTGTTCGTAGTACGGGCAATCAAAATAGGTTTCCCCCGCGCACAACCGCGCCGTACGCCAACCGACATCCCAAATTGGCTTGAGCGATTCGTCGTTTGATTCAAACGTCGCCTTTTGCTCGAACGGATAAGCGGTGAAAAAGGAATAAAAACCGTGGATGGTTAAAGGATCATCTTTGGTTTCAATATCCATTTGCAGATAACGATAGGTGCGGAACCACAGCGGACCATAAAACCGTTCATCGCCGCCGTCCAGTTTATAAATATCGTAATAGCCCCACAGTTCGAGATTGTTGATCGAATCCCGATGCGTTTTGCTGAGTTGCGGCGTCATCATCGCTTCGGCAAAAGAGAGCTTTATCGTGGCATCTTTGCCGCCGCTCACTAATAATTCCGGATAGGCCGTTGTCAAATGTGTGTTATCGAGGAGGAGGGACACCGTGGCCTGGGCCGGAATGTTCAGCGGCTCGGTGCCGCGGATAAAACCATCGTTTGCTTCAATACCCTCAGCACGACGAATGACAGCCGTTCGTTGCAGTTTTTCCTCCAGCGGTGGTATGTGCCGCGGCACCAGCATCCACATAGTATTCGGATCGTGATAGCCGCGCGGTTTGCCGTGGTCAATCAGTTTTGGTCTGTCCCACGATTCGGTGCTGTACTCCGGCTTTAACCATCCCCACGGATATTTGGCGCCATCCAGTCGGTCGCATGGGCCCGTCGCGATGAACTGATGCATCGTTTCCGGCGTCACCGGCGTCGGCTCGTACGCCTCGTTCTTTAGCACAGACCACGATTCATCGGTATTAATGTGCGCTTCAAATTCGGTATTACCCTGAACTATAAATCCGGTTTGCCATGAAAACTGCGCCCACGGTTTCAGATCGCCATAATTCCATACCACCGCGGCGATGACATTTTTCCCCTCTTTGAGATACGGCGCAATGTCCACGGTTTCGAAACGCCAGTGCGCCAAATCCCAGCGCGATGGGCCTGTGCAAACGGATTGTCGATTGACGTAAAGCCGATATCGATTATCCGCCGACACGTGAATGATAAAGCGATCCGGGATGTGCTGCAGCTCAATATCTTTGCGGAAATGATATACGCCGTACTCTTGTTCCCCGGCCTGCGGATGCGTCAGCCACCAGGCATCCCAGCGATTTTTCAGCAGGTTGGGATTGATTTCTGAAAAAAGCGAAACAGTCGACAACAATATAAAAATGTTGGTGAATAGAGTTCTCATAGTGACTCCGAGATGTTAGTGCAAAGTTGCTGTTTTGAGCAGCCAGGTGAGACAAACGAGCTCATTTTCCAGAACATTGTTCTCGATCTCCTGCATCAGAACATAATCCGCGAATAGTTTTTTATGTTGAGGATACTGCGCTTGCAGCTCTTGAGCGCGATTTTGTATCGCCTGAAAAATCGCCTGATTCGAAGCCGCGGTAAAATCAGTTTGATAAACGAGCTCATCGATAATGTCATACCCGGCGGCGGCGATCTGCTCAAGCGCCTGCTCCCGCGTCGAGTAGTTGTGCGGCGACGAGGTTGGATATTCATTGCTATAGCCATCATCCAATAAAACATAGCCGGGACGGTTCAAACACGATTTGACGCTCTCGAGCGTCTGTTCGATGGTTCCCAGCACCGGGCCGATGGAACCAAAGATGGCGAGATCATAGCCGTTCAGTTCTTTGACCTGGTGACGAATATCACCAACCTCAAAAGTGCAGAGTGTTGTTGTCTTGAATTTTTCCGACCAAACCTGCGCCTCCTGAATGAATTCCGGCATGGCATCGATGCCATGAATTTGCCAGCCGAACTCATGTGCCAGTTGAATGGACACGACGCCTTTGCCGCACCCGAGATCGAGGGCTTTGTTGATGCGAGTGTGCAGATTGTTTTTTTTGATCAACTGAATGAGATGCGCCGGCGACGCGCCGATTTCCCACAAATCCTGCAACAGATAGGGCAGGAAAGGAAAAAGGTTGTCGTCCTGCCCATCAAGCGAAGTGACGATGCTGCTTTTGATGTCGTTCATATCCAACAAGTGATTTGAGTGAAGTGGAAACGTCCCGGCGAAAAAGTGCCAATGTCTATTTTCTCTTTTACCCTGCGGGATTTCCGAAAA
>CAYSNA010000593.1:0-3119 GCA_964432185.1 uncultured Cytophagia bacterium | reverse complement strand
TGCGCTTTGTGGCCTCTACACATTATGGCGCTATGAAAGTTATGCGTATCCTGATCCAACCATGTTTGACGGCGTCGCCGTCGGCATGGTGTTGTGGCCGGAGCTGTTTTCGACAAAAAAAGTGCACGTTGTCGTAGATGACGACGGCATGACTCAAATTGATGAGAAGAAAGAGCCTAACTGTGAAATTGGCGTGACCATAAACGCCGGCGAATTCATCGATCGAATGATGCAGCGATTATTGAAACAAAATTTTATGCGGCAGGAATAGAATTTAACCGAACGTCAAGTTCTACGAAAGAAGGAGAGCAAAATGGTAATCGTGCAATCGTATGCGTTAGCAGTTTTTATGTGTTTCATCACCATGTTGTGCTGGGGATCGTGGGCCAACACGCAAAAGTTGGCCAGCAAGGAATGGCGTTTTCAACTTTTTTATTGGGATTATTCCATCGGCGTATTACTACTGGCGCTTGTTTTGGCTCTCACCATGGGCAGCATGGGCGCGTCCGGGCGAGGCTTTTTTGCCGATCTCGGACAAGCAAGCAGCAGCGCCATCGTCTCCGCTCTCATTGGCGGCGTTGTCTTTAATCTCGCCAACCTGCTGCTTGTCGCGGCTATTGATATTGCAGGAATGGCGGTCGCCTTTCCCGTCGGCATTGGCATTGCTCTGGCGCAGGGTGTATTGGTAAATTATGTCAATCAACCCGAAGGCAATCCGGCTTTTCTTTTCATTGGTGTGGCTCTAGTTGTCGTGGCCATCGTTCTCGATGCGCTCGCCTACCGAAAATTGCCGTCAACCGGCGACAAAAGCGTCGCCAAGGGATTGATCATTTCTATCATTGCCGGTGTTGCCATGGGCTTCTTTTATCGTTTTGTTGTGGATGCGATGATCCCTGATTTTACCAATCCGGCGCCGGGCTTGATGACGCCGTACACGGCTGTTGTCATTTTTTCAGTTGGATTATTAGTATCCAATTTTGTTTTTGTGACGATTCTCTCCCTAAAACCGTTGTCCGGCAAACCGGTCGGCTTGACTGATTATTTTAGCAAAGGAAATCCAAAACTTCATCTTGTCGGCATTCTTGGCGGCATCATCTGGAGTTTGGGCATGTCGTTCAGCATTATCGCATCGGACGCGGCCGGCCCGGCAATTTCCTATGGATTGGGCCAGGGCGCCACAATGATCGCGGCGTTTTGGGGCGTTTTTATCTGGAAAGAATTTAAAGACGCCCCAAAGGGGACGAACAAATTGCTTGCGGCCATGTTTGTATTTTTTATTCTTGGCCTGGGGCTGATCATCTATGCGAGAATAGCGTAACTGGACAATGGAGGAAGGACAATGAAAACGTTCCTTCGTGTTCAGGTTTCCTTTCTCCATAATGAAAAGTAAAAAAGCGAAAAGGAATATAGACTATGAGTATTGTTGTCGTTGGCAGCTCCAACACCGACATGATTATCAAAGTGCCGCGCATACCGAAACCTGGAGAAACGATTCTTGGCGGTACGTTTCAGACCGCAGCGGGCGGTAAGGGCGCAAATCAAGCTGTGGCTGCCGCGCGAGCTGGGGGAGAGGTCACATTTATTGCGCGCGTTGGCGATGATATATTTGGCGAACAGGCCATCAAAGGTTTTATTCAGGATGGCATCAATATCGATTATGTGATCAAGGACAAAGAAGCACCTTCCGGTGTGGCGGAGATTTTTGTCGCAGATGACGGAGAAAACAGCATTGCCGTAGCATCGGGCGCTAACGCCAATCTCTCACCAGATGACGTAAATCGCGCAAAGGATGCTATCATCAATGCAGATATTTTGGTGATGCAGCTCGAATCGCCGCTCGACACGATTGCGTTTGCGGCCAAGTTGGCGAAAGAGAACGGGGTAGAGGTCATTCTCAATCCGGCGCCGGCGCAACCGTTGTCCGATGATTTGCTGGCGACAGTCTCCATTCTTACGCCAAATGAATCGGAAGCCGAGTTGCTGACCGGTATGCCTGTGACGGACGCACAATCAGCAGCAACGGCTGCACAAAAGCTTCGTGCAAAAGGCATTGATACTGTAATCATTACCATGGGAGCCGCAGGAGTTTATATATCCTCGGAACTGTTTAGCGGCATGCAGCCCGGCTTCAAAGTCCAGGCCGTGGATACGACGGCTGCAGGCGATGTCTTTAATGGAGCCCTGGCGGCGAGTTTAGCGGCTCGTACCCCCTTGCAGGACGCGGTTAAATTCGCGCAGGCAGCCGCCGCATTATCCGTGACAAAACTTGGTGCGCAGCCCAGTGCGCCAAAACGCGGCGACATACTGAAACTTTTGCGTTGATTCTCTCCTCTTTGCGAGTTTCATCAATAAACCAGTTCGCAAGAGGGAGAAAACGATATAAAACAAAGTTTGACACCGCTCGGCGCTCTTTTCGGGCACATGATCGTTTGGGCTTTTAAATTGGCAGATTGTACGATTTTTAGGCGTCGAAAATAAACATTGCTTGAAAAATGGCCTTGAACTTTAAAAAAAAGCAAGGCCGTTTTTTTGTGGAGATTCCCCACACCTCTTTCTCTCAAAACTGACAGTCCTCTTGTTTTTGCAGCCGCAAATGTAGCATAAGTACAATAATATCAGCTCAACTTATCTTACAATTTATGATTATTGCTGGCATACTTATTGTGATAGTTGTCGCAAAAAAGAGCTAATAGCGTAACAATAAAATGAACCTTCTTCTCATAACAAAAGCCGAACGCAACAAATCAGATCTGATGTCGTTTCTTAAAAACCATCAGATTGATTTTGACCTGGCCGAAGATCAGCTCATCGGCATTCAGAAAGCGTATCAGATTCAATATGATGTCGTTGTTCTCGACGCTGAAGAGGAGCGCTATCACATCGACAAGGCGATCCGAATTCTCAAGGAACGTAATCCCAAAGTTCGCATTATCGTTCGAACCGAGCTCAACACCCGCGAACTGGAAATAAAGGTGCGCAAGGAAAATATCTTTTATTATCATGTCAATTCGTTCGGGAACCAGGAATTCACAACGGCGTTAAGCTCTGCGTTGGAATTGGATAAAAATGTACATTGAGTTGGAAAATGTCAGATCAAATTAAAATATTGTTAGCAGACG
>CAYSNA010000592.1:0-3130 GCA_964432185.1 uncultured Cytophagia bacterium | reverse complement strand
CCTGTGGCCAGTTCCAAAACATTTATGCCAGAAGGCAGGAATCCGAAAAAACATAGATAACGCCCATCCGGCGACCAACTGGGATTCCAGCCGAGTTTATTATAGATTTTCCGCTCCGCACCCCCTAAAGAAGAGATTAAAAAAATGCCGCTCTCGTCTTCTGTCTCGGCCATTCTTCCAAAGGCAATATATTGTCCGTCCGGCGACCATGCCGGCCATATATCATTGGCTGGATTTTTGGTTAATTGCAGGACTTGGCCGGTGCTGATTTGCTGAATATAAATATCGTTCGTGCCGCCGTTTTCACCGCTCCAATGAAAGGCAATCTGTTTGCCGTCCGGAGAAAAGGTCACACCTTCGCATGCACCGACGCTGGCGGTAAGCTGCACAATATTCATCGGCGGTTTGGGATCTGTTTTAAACCACTGAAAACATAAAACAGCGGTGATACAAATCATCGTAAGCATCGCCACGCCGATCATGTTACGCCGGTGTTTGGAAGCGCGCTCGAGGGGAAGCGCCGCAGCTTTGCGTCGTCGTTTCGGCGCCTCCGCCCTCCCCTCCTTGATCCGCAGAAGAATGTCGCGAATCTCCTGAAACGTCTGAAACCGGTCCTCTGCTCGCTTTTCCAAGGTGCGATATACCAGATCGACAATCTCCGGCGCAAGCGGCCGATAACTTTCTATCGGCGTCGGCGGATGGTTGAGAATGGCGTGTATCACCGCCGCCTGATTTTCGCCGATAAACGGAAGCCAGCTAGTCAACAGTTCATACAACACCACGCCGAAAGAAAAAATATCGGAACGGGCGTCCACCTGCCGGCCCTCGATCTGCTCCGGCGACATGTAAGTAATCGTTCCGACGGTGCTCGACGACCGCGTCAGCCGCTGCGAGCCTTTGACCAGCGCCAGACCAAAGTCCATCACCTTGATTTGGCCGGCCGCCGTGACCATGATGTTTTCGGATTTGATGTCGCGATGCAAAATCCCTCGTGCATGCGCCGCAGTTAACGCCTCGGAGATTTGCACTGCATAATCGATGATTATTTCAATGGATAATTGTGGATTACTCGAGGCAAATTGTTTGAGCGTTTGCCCCTCAATATATTCCATAACGATGAACTGCTCCCCCTTGTCTTCTTTGAGATCGTAAATCGTACAGACATTCGGGTGGTTAATGGCGGACGCCGCACGCGCTTCGCGGAGGAATCTAGCCTTGTCGGCCTCGTCAGTCGTCAGGTGTTCAGGTAAAAATTTCAGCGCAACGGTGCGTTCTAACTTGGCGTCGTACGCCTTGTAGACAACCCCCATGCCGCCCTGGCCGATTTTTTCCAGGAGCTCGTAGTGGAGTATCGCTGTACCAATCATACGGTATGGTCGTCCCTCGTTTCAATCAACATGTGATGTAGCTCCCAATCTCGACGGATAATAGTAATTCTTTTCCAATTATCAATAATTTTTAAAGGCGATTTTTTAATCTTGATGCGCAATTCTTAATAATTTTTTTCGTATATTTCTCCCCTTTGAAAAAAGTATTAAGGAAAAGATGTCCACCCCATTTCACGCCACATATTTTGCTCATGACATTTCGTTGCACCATGCACCGGGATCGGTGCAGCAGTTGTCCACGTCGTTGTTCGATGCGTGCGTTGATTTGAATCCGCACCAGATTGAGGCGGCACTGTTTGCCGTGCAGTCTCCATTGTCGCAGGGCGCGATTCTGGCGGACGAGGTGGGTCTCGGCAAAACCATTGAAGCCGGCTTATTGCTGACGCAATATTGGGCCGAACGCCGACGCAAGCTGCTCATCATTGCGCCGGCGTCGCTGCGCAAACAGTGGAGCAATGAGCTGCGGGAAAAATTTCATCTGCCGAATATGGTGCTGGACAGCCGTATTTATAAATCGTCAATTGACAAAGGCGAGGGCAATCCCTTTGATTCGGATATCGTTTTTATCGTCTCCATCCACTTTGCCGGGCAACACAGCGCGCGTTTGCGCACGATTGATTGGGATCTCGTGGTCATCGATGAGGCGCATAAACTTCGTAATGTCTATCGCAAAAAAAACAAATTCGCCCGCAACATCAAATGGGCGGTGGACGGCAAAAAGAAAATTCTCCTCACCGCCACGCCGCTGCAAAATTCCTTGATGGAACTGTACGGCCTCTCCTCCATCATCGATGAGCATTATTTTGGTGACGCCGATTCGTTTCGCCATCAGTTCATCAACAAAACGGGAAACGAGATCGAGTTGCGTGGCCGGTTGGCCAAATTCATCCGCCGCACGTTGCGCAAGGATGTGACCGAATACATCCGCTATACCGAGCGGCGCTCGATGACGCTGCCGTACGAAAATCTGCCGGAAGAACAGCATTTGTACGAGCGCATGTCCGAGTTCATCAACCGCGAGGAAACTTACAGCGTGCCCAAGGGACAGCGGCATTTGATGACCCTGGTGCTGAACAAAATTCTCGCGTCGTCCCGTTATGCCATTACCGAAACATTGAAAACAATGCGGGCGCGTCTATTTGCATTAAAAGAAGGTCAAAACGTCGAATCGCTGATCGATCATTTTTTGAGCGATGATGCAATGGAAGACGAGTATTTTGAAGACTATGCGGATGAACTGAACGAGCTGGACAATCGCGAGGTCGATCCCGAACTGCTGGACGATGAAATTGCCGCGCTGAGCAGTTTGATCGACCTGGCGGAAAAACTGCCCATCGATACCAAAGCGGAAACGTTGTTCAAAGCGCTGGACATCGGCTTTAAAGAGTTGAAAAAGATGGGCGCCAACCGCAAGGCCATTATCTTTACCGAATCGCGGCGCACGCAGGATTACCTCGCCAAACGATTGCAGGAAAAAGGCTACGCCGGAAAAATCGTGCTGTTCAACGGCAGTAATAATGACGAGCTCTCCAGAGATATTTATAACGACTGGCTGGAACAAAATAAAGACAGCGGCAAACTCGCCGGATCCAAAGTAATCGACATGCGTTCGGCCATTGTCGAGTTTTTCCGGGATGAAGCGGATATTATGATCGCCACCGAGGCGGCGGCTGAGGGCGTCAATTTGCAGTTCTGTTCGTTGATCATCAATTATGATTTGCCGTGGAATCCGCAGCGCATTG
>CAYSNA010000591.1:0-3131 GCA_964432185.1 uncultured Cytophagia bacterium | reverse complement strand
GGAGCCGCCGTTGCCGGCGCCGGCAACGCGGCGACTAGGGATGGTTTTGGAAGCATTTCAGTCGGAGCGTTGATCTTCTTGCGGACGACTTGGGGATGCGCCGCAGCCAGATCCGAGTCGGCGCAGCTTGCCAGCATCAGCGTCGCTCCCAGCAGGCAGACGAAAGTTCGAATACGGGCGAGATAGGTTTTCATAAGCGCATCACGTTTTTTACAGGTTCGCATTCTTGAGGTTCGGTTTCGACTTGGCGTCGCCTTTGCCGGCATTCGGCTTGATTCCCGGCTTGGCCGCAGCTCCCGGTTTCGGCGGAGCCGGGGGCGGCGGTTCAACGAACTTGTAGGTGACCGCCGTGCAGGCCGTGCTGAGGTCTTTGGGATTCTTGACATCCTTGCTGCGGTTGATGGTGATGTTGTTGATGTTGACGATTCGCGACAGCCGCGCCACCTTGTCGAAGAAAATGGCCAGGTTGTGATAATCTCCGCGGATGTTCATCGCGACCGGAATTTCCGCGTAAAATTCGCGCCGGGTTTCGGCCTTCGGTTCAAAGAGCAGAAACTCCATCCCCACCTCCTGGCCCGACTTGGAGATGCTGGTCAGCAAGGCGGGGATCTCCTCCTTCTCCGGGAGCGCGCTCATGGCGATTTTGAACTGAGCCTCGGCTTCCCGCATCTTGGCCTGAAACTTTCCCAGCTCGGCCGCATTAATCTTGGCCGTGGCCAATTTTTTCTCGAGCCCCTGCAGCTTTTGCTCCAGCGAGGAGATTTCGTCATATTTCGGCAGAAACAAGAACCATACGGCGGCCCCGAACAGCAAGACTAACAAACCGGCGACAATGGCCACGCGCTGCCAGAGAACGAGTTTCTCAATCTTTTCCAGAAGGGCGTTTCCGGATTTCTTGAGTGCATCCGCTTTCGTATCCATTATTTCTTGGCCCCGACTTCTTCCGTGGTTTTAGTTTCGGCTTTTTGCACCTTTTTCTTATGGCAAGCGATTTCAAAGCTCTTGACCGTCGTCTTCTGGACTTCGACCTGTTTGAGGGTTTTAAGATTGACGGCCGAAAAGAACCCGCTGCCTTCCAGGCGCAGCATGAAATCCGCCACCGTTTTGTCGTCCATGGCGATGCCGCTGATGTTGACCAGCTCGGCCTTCATGTCCAGGGCGGTGTACCACATGCGCTTTTCGATCATCACCTGCGACAGCGTGTCCAGCAGGCGCACCGGCTCGTAGCGGTTGGCTTCGAGATCCCGAATGACCGCCAGCTTCTTGTTCAGGTTGTCCAGCTTCTTCTTGATCTCTTCGATTTCCTTGTTGATCTTTTCGTACTTTTCCAGTTCCGCCTGTGTGGTCGTAATGCGACGGCCCAGATCGTCGATCTGGCTGCCGAGGAAGAAATTGACCCCGAAAATCGCCACCACGGCCAGAATCAGCGACAGCACGAAAATCGACAGCTGGCGACGGATGTTTTCCTTCTTACGATTAGACCGGAACGGCAGTAGGTTGATGCGTATCATTTGTCGTCAACTTTCCTCAGTGCGAGTCCCATTGCGACGGCGGCTTGGGGAGCGATTTGTCGGATATAGTCCGGTTCAAACGCCTTCTCATCCAGCACAATTTTCTTGAACGGATTGAGAGTTTCCACCTGGGCGGAGGACTCCGCGGCGAGCAGTTTTCGAAACTCGGACAGGTGGGCGCCGCCTCCGCTCAGCAGGATGCGCTTGATGGGATCATCCGGATAGTTGGTGTAGAAGAAGTCCAGGGCCCGGCGGATTTCCGTGCACCAGTCTGAAACCACCGAGGAGGTGATCTGGTTCAATTCCTCTGCGGACATCTTGGCGGAGGTTTGGCCGAACTTGAGAAGCTCGGCCTGATCGTAGGAGCAGTCCAGCAGCGACATGATCTTCTGGTTGACTTGAATGCAGCCTAGCGCCACATCGCGCATGAACACCGAGGAATTGCCCTTGAGGATGTTCAGCGATGTCTTGCTGGCGCCGATGTCTAGCAAGGCAATGTTCTCGTTTTCAATATCGTAATTGGCTTCGAAAATGTTCTGCAAGGCGAAGGCCTCGACATCGACGATGCAGGGAGTGAGTCCGGCCAGCGTCACCAGATTAATATAGTCGTTCACCATTTCCTTCTTGGCGGCGACCAGGAACACGCTCATCTGATTGGGGTTGTTTTCATTTTCGCCGAGGATCTGGAAATCCAGGTTCACGTCGCTGATATCGAAGGGGATGTATTGCTCGGCTTCGAAATGAATGGTTTCCTGGAGCTGCTGCTCGGGCATCGTCTGGACGTTGATCTTCTTGACGATGACCGAATACCCGCCGATGGAGACGGCTACGTTGGTTTCCCGGATCTTGCTCGATTTCAAAAGCTGGCGGATGGTTTCGGCCGCCGCGTCCGGATCGCTGATGGCGCCGTCTTCAATGGTGCCGACCGGAATGTCCGCCATTCCGAAACGCTTCAGCTTGGGACCGCTTTTGGAATCGACGATCTCGGCGACTTTCACCGAACGCGATCCGATGTCCAGGCCTACGAGGGAGTCATTTTTTCCGAATAGCATGGGAGGCGCTCAATCCTTGAAAATTTTAGGTTTATCCGACAGGTTGAACCCCAGCGCCAGCAGGATCTTGCGCTGTGTCTCCATCCGGCACGGCATGCCCTTTTCGATGCGCGAAATCGTGATCGGCGACAGTTCGGCCTGCTTGGCGAGTTCGGTCTTGCTCATGAGAAGCGATTCGCGCACGGTTTTGAGATTGTTTTTGGCCATCGCTCAAGCGATAATATCGAGGTTAAGGAGTCCAATAATTTATGATGATTGATTTCCGGATTCGGTTTTTATGTATATCGGCCATCAACTAAATTTAATTATGCTTAATTAGCTAAATTTATGAATCCATGGCCGGCGTTGGGCCGGAGCATCTCGATCACCGGTTCGATCGCATACCGTAGCAAATTTTAAGCCACTGCGCGGTTGCCAACTCCTTTTTCAAGGCTATATTCATTATACAACCTGATTTCAAATGGTTAAAACCGAAGCCCGTTTCGAGCGCCGATCTGCCGGATGACCATCAGCCGGCTGCACGCCAATGTCTGTGCCTTTTCGTCGACATACCGTCAAATTTTTGTAA
>CAYSNA010000590.1:0-3134 GCA_964432185.1 uncultured Cytophagia bacterium | reverse complement strand
GGCCACCGCCAGCTCGGCAATCGTCGGTTTTTCAAAAACGGTGATTAGTGGAATGTCGATATCAAAGGTGTCGACGAGTTCGGAAATGAACTGCGTCGCCAAAAGCGAATGACCGCCGAGTTCAAAAAAGCTGTCGTGGATGCCGACCTTTTCAACCTTTAGCAAATCGGACACGATGGCGGCCAATTGTTTTTCAACATCAGATCTCGGCGCGACAAATTCGCTGGTCAACTCGTCGCGCGACAGTTCCGGTTTTGGCAGCGCGCGGCGATCAATTTTTTGGCTTGGCGTCAGCGGGAATTCATCCATAAACACAAAGGCGGACGGCACCATGTATTCGGGTAAATCAGCGCGACAGCGGGCTTTCAGATCGGCGGCGTTCATTTCCTGATCCGTCACCACATACGCGACGATGCGCAAATCGCCGGGAATGTCCTCGCGAACGAGTACGATGACGTCAGCGACGCCGTGCTGCTTCGAAATGACCGCTTCGATCTCGCCCAATTCAATACGGAAGCCGCGAACTTTGACCTGATAATCGATGCGGCCGAGAAATTCGACATTGCCGTCCGGCAAGTATTTTACCAGATCGCCGGTACGATAGAGGCGCTCGCCTTGACCTTTGAACGGATTGGGGATAAATTTATCCGCGGTCAAATCCGGGCGGTGCAAATAACCGCGCCCCAAACCAACGCCGCCAACGCACAATTCGCCGGGCACGCCGACAGGAACCGGGGACCAGTTCGAATCCAGAATATAAAGCTGAAAATTTTGCAGCGCTCTGCCAATGGGCGGCGCCTTGGTATCATCCGGGGTGGTTTCGTAATAGGAGGCGCACACCGTGGTTTCCGTCGGGCCGTAGGCATTGACGTATTGTCGGCCTCTGCCCCATTGTTTCACCAGCTCAAGCGAACACGCCTCGCCGGCGGTGACAATGGTTTTGAGCGACGGCAATTCATCCCTGGGCACAACGGACAACACCGACGGCGGCAGCGTGACGATATTCACCTTTTGTTCGTTGATGACATCGCGCAACCCCTGACCGGTGGTCAAGTTTTCTTGCGACGTGTACACCAAACACGCGCCATTCAGCAGCGCCATAACGGTTTCCCACACGGAGGCGTCAAAACTCAGCGGCGCGAATTGCAGCACGCGGTGGGTCGGTTCAATATTGAACGCAGCTCGTTGGGCGCGATGCAGATTGCACAATCCGCGATGCGGCAACAAGGTGCCTTTGGGCTTGCCGGTGGAACCGGAGGTGTAAATCACATACGCCAGATTTTCGGGATCGACATCGACCTGCGGCGCCGTTTTGGGCTGTTGGGCGATCCGTTCCCATTCTGAATCCAGGCAAAGCACAGTGGCCGAATTCTCAGGCAGGATTGAGGCAATCTTGTCTTGCGTCACGATGACGTTCACAGCGGAATCCTCAATCATGTACGATTTTCGCTCTTCGGGATAGGTCGGATCAATATTTAAAAATCCGGCGCCGGCTTTGAGAATTCCTAGAACCGCCACCGGCACATGCAGGGAACGCTCCAGACTGATACCGACGATGCCGTCCGTGCTTATGCCGTTGGCAACTAAATAATGCGCCAGTTGATTGGCGCGCTCGTTCAATTCAGCATACGAATAGAATTCTTCGCCAAAGCGAGCGGCTTCGGCCTGCGGCTGTTTCTCAGCCCATTCTTCAAAAAGCTGAAACACGGTATGCGAGTCGGGGTAATCGACCTCCGTCGTGTTCCAATCCTTGATGGTCTGCTGAATTTCGTTCTCGGTCATCAGCGGCAGCTCGGACATACGGCTCTTCGGCTGACGCAAAATGCCTTCCACGAGGATGTGATAATGTTTGAGCATCCGCTCGATGGTGAGGCGATCAAAAAGATCGGTGTTGTATTCAATGTGGCAGAATAATCCATCCTCGGTTTCGGAGGTATTCAGCGTCACATCATATTTTGACGACTTGCTGTCCGCTTCCACCGGAGTGATGGAGATATCCGGCAGGTCAAGCCGTTTCGTCGGCGTATTCTGTAGAATGAACGCCACCTGGAACAGCGGCGAATGGCTCATCTCGCGTTCCGGCTGCAACGCGTCAACGAGCTGCTCAAACGGAATATCCTGATGCGCATAGGCATTCAGGGTCATTTCGCGCACTTGTCGCAACAGGCTGCGAAATTCGGGATTGCCGCTAAAATCGGCCTTCATCACCAATGTATTGACAAAAAAGCCGATGAGTTTTTCGGTTTGTGACGTGGTGCGATTGGCGATCGGCGATCCGACAAGAATATTTTTCTGACCGGAATAGCGAAACAGCAGCGTTTGAAAAGCGGCCAGCAAAAACATGAACAGCGTCACGCCTTCCTTTTGACAAAAAGCAGTCATTCGATCGGACAAATTTTTCGGCAAAATGGACACGACATTGTCGCCGACAAAGGTCTGCATGGCCGGTCGCGGACGATCGGTGGGCAATTCGAGCACCGGCGGATTGATGCCGATGGTATCGCGCCAGAAATTGAGCTGATTCTCCAGCACTTCACCCTGCAGCCAGTTGTGCTGCCAGACCGCGTAATCGGCATATTGAATGGGCAGGTCGTCGAGCGGTGATTCTTCACCTTGAGAATAAGCCGCATAAAGCTGCGCAAATTCGTTCACCAGCACGCCAACGGACCAGCCGTCCGCAATGGTGTGGTGCATGTTAAAAATAACCACGTGTTCGGAGTCACTCAAGATGATCAATTTGACTCGAAACAACGGCCCGACCTGCAGATTGAATGGTGTTTGCGCTTCGGCGGTGGCCAATTGTTTGACACGATCGTCCTGCTGGTCCGCCGGCACATCGCTTATATCGATCTTTTCAATCTCGCCGGTAAAATCATCATGAATAATTTGCCGCGGTTTGCCCCGGGTTTGCGAAAAAGTGGTGCGCAGCGCTTCATGGCGGCGCGTGATGTCGCGAATGCTTTTTTCAAAGGCCTGAAGATTCAAACGGCCGCTCAGTTTGATGGCGCCGGGAATATTATAAAACGCCTGGTTGGGCGCCAGTTGATCAAGGAACCACAAGCGTTTTTGCGAAAAGGACAACGGAATATCGCCGTCGCGTTCAATCTTTTCAATGGGCGGCGCAACGCGCGCGC
>CAYSNA010000589.1:0-3148 GCA_964432185.1 uncultured Cytophagia bacterium | reverse complement strand
GGTGGCGTCAAGTCGCGTCGCGCCATCAGAGGTTTCAATGATAATTCGTTTGTTGGCGGTCTCCCAATTATTGATAAAGAGCTTGAAACCGTCTATGGTACTGCCGCCCATGGCGTTGCCGAGGATCGTCTGAATGTTGGTTACGCCGGGCTCCAAAAAAGTCCAGGCGCAAACCGTGAACTGGTCGCCGAGCTCAATCGCACCGACAGACGCATAGGCGGTCGAGCCGTTCAATAACAAGCTATGGCTGCCGCCAACGGCATCATCGGAATAGGTTGCCCCGCCCCTCAAGGTGGCATCATGGCCATTGCCGCTATAGTCGGTGCCATCGTTGTTAAATCCCCACTGCCCCAATAACTCTTGTGATTGTACGTGCGCCGATAACAATATCAGCACAGCCAATCCCGAGAAAAAACTTTTGCGGAAGATCATTTTTACCTCCTCTGGAGTGAAACGAAATCCATCATAATGAATTATAAAAATATTGATGTTGCGTTCGCAGTTCTGTGACGAGCGAATCTACCTGCGCCGGGGTTTTATAAAGATCGCTCAGCGCCATAACCCAATCGACATGGTAGGTGTACTGCCTTTTTGTTCGTGTCCCTTGATCGAGAGAGGCCGCGATAAACCAGTGGTTAAAATTGATCGACATCCATCCATCGGCAAGATAGGGTGGAGCGTGTCTTGTCACAAGTAAATCGTTGATAAAATAGCGCGTCTCGTTAGCATCCGTTTGAATCGTCAACAGATGCCAGGCGCCGGCGAAACTCGCCTGTTGTTGATCACTTTTTTTATCGTTGACCGTTTCCCAGGAGGTCTGCCACAGATGCGCGCCGTCACGTCCCCAGCCGCCGTTGGGCAGATATTCAAAATCAAACTCGGCGTACGCATCGGTTTCCGCCAGCTCCCAGGGCGCGATGGTGAAAAAAGTCTGTACCACACCATCGCCATCCGGACCAAAATCCGGCCTGTCGGAAAACAGCACGCGCGCGGCAAAGGTGCCGTTTTTAAATCGAACCGGCGTGAACAGTTCCGCTTGATGACACGATGCCGGACTGCCCTCAGTCCAGGCAGACAAGGCTAATAGCCGGTTGTCAGGTGTTGACGTGTCGTCCGTGAAAGCAACAAGATCATCGTCCCAAATGCAGCCCTCCGGTCCCGGACCGCCCGGACCGGTGCGAACCGTCCAGCCGTTTTTGTTGAGGGCGGGATCAGCGTTGGCGGAGTAATTAAAATCATCAAAAAAAAGGCCGTTCGGCAAAGCGGGTGGTTTTTCGGACGGCGGCGGGGTGTTGTTTGGAGGATTGCAGAAACACAGCAAGAGCACGAGCGCTACAGCCAACAGAATCCCGCTGCGCCTCGACAAAATAAAGAAAGGAAAGGCGCCGAATGGAAAGGTGTGATCGACGGTGAAAAATTGACGACGGCGCCGGACGACTCTATGCATGATGTTCTCCGTAGAATGTGGGGACATGATTGACGGGCACATCAAAGATAAGAGCAGGCGAGAAAATATGCAAGGATTGATTTGGCCGACTTGGAAATCCAACTGAATAAGATCGTTTGGCAGGTCTCATACTCAGGACACTGTTTCGGAGGTCGTACGCGAGTTATGAGGCTTTGCGCCCAGAATTTGCAAAAATACCGGGCGCAAAACGGTGGAGAAGGACTGTTAGCGGCGCATGATCAGATGAGTTAATATGTTTCGTTTACATCATACTCAATGTCCGTCACGGTCAATCGAATATACGCAAAATCTCCGGTCTCCAGTTTCCACACGCCTTCACCGCCCGTCGGGATGTGGAATCCGCTTTTCTCTTTATAATTCCAAAACGGCGTGGTCCAGGTTTCCAGCTTTTGCGTGGGACTGCAAAAGCGCGGCGCTTTGAAATTGATCATCTGGCCCTGTTCATTAAAAAAGACTTCGGCCGAAGCCGTTCGCCCATGATCAGTGATGCTCACCCGCGCCGAAAATTCGTCTATCGGCTCCCAGGACACATTGTCGCCAAGATAGGCTGTGGGGAACCAGACCATTTCGTTGAGATAGCGCATCAGCGTGGCGTCGTTCATGTGTTCGCCGGTGGCATTTTCGATGATAAACGTCGAGAGCAGTTTGATCCACATATTACCGCGTCCGTCCGCATAGGTGTCATTGGCGGCGACAGTCACAAACGGCGCCATCTTCATCTCACCATGCCAAAACAGGGACGGCGGCGACATGGTGTAATACTCCTCGGCGTGAATATCAAAAAAGTCCTGTTCCGGCGACGTGCGAAAATCGCCCTGCATTTTGAGGCGAACAGTACTCACCGGCTTTTTGCCGATCACTCCGGCATAGGTCAGGTAACGCTGCACCGGCGCCGGCAACCCGGCGAGCTGCGCTTCGGTGATAACTGAATCGCTGGGTGTTTGACGCTGTGCAAAGGCATGCCTTGCATGATCTCTTGCCAGCGTTAAAAATTTAATCTGATTGATTTTGACGACGGCAACCAGGGTTCCCAGGGCAACCAACAAAAATATCAAAATGGAAATTAAAACTTTCATGCTATCCTCTAATTTTTTTTAACGACCTACGTGCCAAAAACGCCGAGGTTCCATCTTTCTGTTACCTTTACATTTCTTTACTTGCAGGAATCGTCAAACGCCTTTATTATGTCGAGTCGAAAGGCGACGCCCATGCCGCCACGACCTGTTTTTGAACGACTGACTACAACTCGTACTTTATAATTGCTTTTCATTCTCAACATGCTAATTTCAGACATAAATTCCTCACACATTCTGGAGAAAACTTATGGATCGTCGATCTTTTCTCAAAATTGGACTCGCTACAAGCGGGAGCCTGGTTCTGCCCCGATTTTCATTTTCACAAGCCGTAAATAGTCACCATCCACCTTTTAAAATTTCGCTCGCCCAATGGTCACTCAACCAGGGCTTTTTCGGGCGAACCAAACCCAAACTCGATGCGCTGGATTTTGCCAAAATCGCCAACAGTCTTGGTATAGAGGGACTCGAGTATGTCAATCAGTTTTTTATGGACAAGGCGCAAGATGAAAAATATTTGGCTGAATTAAAAAAACGCGCCGACGATTTTGGCTGCACGTCGGTGTTGATCATGTGCGACAACGAGGGCAATCTCGGTGATCCGGAT
>CAYSNA010000588.1:0-3157 GCA_964432185.1 uncultured Cytophagia bacterium | reverse complement strand
GGCTGGACCGGTGATGTCGGCCTTGCCTTCAAATTTTAACCAACCGCCTGATTTGTTTGGTGGGCTCAAAAATGATCGGACTGATACGTAACATCAATTTTTTTACTCACTTTCTTTTTGGAGGTTAACATGAAACATCTTTTTACCATGCTGCTTCTCGTTCTCGGACTTGTGCCTTTTGTAGTGGCGCAGGATTGGGATTTCCTCGATGTGCCGGAAGGCTATGAAACGCTCAACCTGGCTATCGAAGGCGACACGACCGCGGCCGGCGAGCCGCAATCGCTGAATCGGGCGTATCGTTTGGCTCGCGGCGGCACCTATTTGTTGAACGGCACCATCGTCAATGTTAAAGGATCGCCCTTGCGCATTGTTGCCGCAGACGGCGACGGCCCCAAACCGCTCATCATTATGGCTGTGGATGAAACCGGCGCCAGCGATGAATTCTGTAATGCTGAAGGCGATGCGCTGTTCAAAAATCTCTATCTGTCCGGCTCCAATATGCTGGGGAATGATCAACGCTACGGCATTCTCATTTATGGCGAAGGCGCACGAATTGTCATGGATGGCGTAAACCTGGATTTTGCCGACCAAGCGCATGTAAAAACCTATAGCGCCGATTGCAAAATTTACCATTACAATTGCGAATTCCGCAACGGTTTCCTGGTCACGGATATGGGCCGCGGCCGTTTTTTTGACGCGCGCGGTTTGATGCCGGACTCGCTCGTTTACGTCAACAACACGTTTTATGTCAACAAACAGCGCATGCTGCGTTTTGACGGCGCCATGGGTAATCATGTCATTTTGGATCATAACACGTTTTATTTGAATGCCTATGGCGGCGATGTCTCCTCGGAAGATAGCCGGATCGATGGACCGATTGAGCTGGATCGCGCAATTAATGTTCAGGTGACAAATAATATCTTTCAGGATCTCTGCCTTGAAGCGGTGCTGCATCCAACGGGCATGGAAATCTACGATAGTTTGCCCATTATCCCGGTTGACACTGTTTATGCGCCGGACTATCCGGAAAATATTCGCAACTGGCTTGTTCGCAATAATGTGTATGGCTGGTCACCCAAGGTGAAAGAATTCTGGGCCGCGCGCTCGGATACCGTCAAACCACCGGCATTCATCGGCGCCTGGGGCATGGATCACTATTTTGCCGGCCACAAACCCAACTTTGTCACCGAAAACAATATCGAAGAATACATCGAGTTTACCGATGCGCCGCCGGTGGATGATATTCTCGCGTTTGTCAAATACCGCTTCGACAGCAATTTTTCCGATGAAAACAATCCCGATTTCCGCGCCGACCGAAACGGCATTGGCTCCATTGAGCTCGATCCCGGTTCCTTTGGCCCGGAAGAAAATCCCTATTCGTTCGCCTATCCGGCCACGCAACCGGCTTATACCGGCGGTGAATACGGATTTCCGGTTGGCGACTTGAACTGGTTTCCGGACAAAAAAGCCGAATGGGAAACTTTCATGACCGGTGTCGAGACCACGGAAGTACCTGTGGTGACGGATTATGTGCTGAAGCAAAATTATCCCAATCCTTTTAATCCGACGACTCGCATTCAGTATACGCTGCCGGCCAATGCCACGGTGTCGTTGACGATCTATAACGCGCTCGGTCAACGCGTCGCCACCCTGCTGGATGAAGCCAGGCAGACGGCGGGCGCGCACTCGGTCGAATGGACGGCTGTGACGACAAACGGTGCGGCGGCGCCATCCGGCGTGTATTACTATCAATTGCAAACGGAAAACGTCAACGTCACAAAGAAAATGATGCTGCTAAAATAAGGTCATGTAGATTATCTGTCGCATGCTTTTGAGGTGCGACAGAACCATTAATTTTTGCTTTAACTTGATTGTGAAAAGGATGCTGATCCGGTCCGTTGAGGGGGGGCGGATCAGCGCCAAATTTGGACCAATTTTATGCGATTTGTTCATAAAATCATGTTCTCACTTTTGGGAATCGCTGTGTTGGCACTGTTGTGCTCCAGCCGAAAGGCCAATACGAATTACATTGCCTTTCTCTCAAATGACCAAGCTTCGGATAGAGAATTTGATCTGATCATTTACGATCGTAAAACCAACGAGACAACCAATCTGACGGCGGCACTGGATAACCTGGGCGTTCGCAGTACCTCGCGTCCGCGAATGAATCGGCAGCGTTCCTCGGTTATCCTGGTCGTTTACGATCCTCTTCGATTCGTTGAGCTCAATCTTGACTCACGAACGGTTCGGGATATTACCACAGTACAATACGAAGCAACCGACTATATCCTCTCGCCGGATGGGCTGTCCCTGGTTTACACGGAAAAACCGGACTCGACATTGCAGTTATTCAAGGTTGATATTGAGACGGGACATAAAATCAATCTCAGTCAAAATAATCACAACAATATGGAGGCCTGTTTTTCGAGCGATGGCGAAAGGATAATTTATGTTTGCGATGAGGATGGATCGCAGTCCATCGCCATGATGAACAAGGACGGCAGCGGCCAGACCCTGTTGACCAATGCCTTTGGTCATGACCGCTACCCCGCCATATCTTCGGACAATCGTCGCATTGTCTTTAGTTCCTCGCGCGGCGCCACGCATGACGGTGATTCCGATCTTTACATGATAGAGACGAACGGCGAAAATTTTGAGCTGTTTCACGACAGCAATGCTTTTGATACCAAACCGATGTTCGTCTCGAATGACAAGACGGTCGCATTCGTATCGAATAAACGCGGCACGCTGTTTCGTGATATCTATTTTAAGGACATTCAATCTGGAGAAACGACACCGATTACGCACGAACTGGATTTTTTCTGCCAAAATGCGGTTTATGATGCGAAGGAGCAGATTATGTTTTTTGAAAATACAAGTCCTGCCGTATCCCGAATTATGCTTTATAATTGTGCTGATAAACGGTTGTCGCCTCTGCTCAATCGCTCGGGACGACAATTGTCACCTTCACTTTAGCGATGGAAAAAATGATATATGAAAATGGCTATTTTAAAATTTTGGGCGCTCTGCCTGTTGAGAGGAGGTGGATTCAAAAAGGGCAAGACATCAATTAAATTGGTCACATCTATTCTTCATTTAAAAAGGAGATTATCATGAGAAAAGAGTGGTTACAAGGAATTATAATGGTGTTGTGTCT
>CAYSNA010000587.1:0-3159 GCA_964432185.1 uncultured Cytophagia bacterium | reverse complement strand
ACCAGTGGGCCGATCCGCGCGGCGAGTTTTTGTCGACACTTTTTGCCACGCCGGTATACAACCTGTTCGGCTTGCAAGGCGTGCCTGTTGACGAGATGCCCGGCCTCAGTCAACCCGCCATGGGAACCATCGGCTATCACATCCGCCCCGGCGCCCATGATGTCACACTCTATGATTGGGATCGATACATCGATTTTGCCAACCTGCACTTGAAGAATTAAACCGTTGAGCCTATTATGAAAATTTTACACCGCAACATTGTCGTCCTCTTACTCGTTTTGTTGTTGTCGTGTGCCGAAAATCCTCCCGCGCTACAGTGGGAAATGAAAAACGTGCACGACACTTTTTGTCCCGACGGCGAAGAAACTCGCGAGTGTGCCGTGGTCGATTTAAATTATCCGCTCTTTCGTGGTCATCTCTCGGATTCTCTGAACAGACTGATTTTAAATACGTTGTGTTTGAATCTGGTGAATGATTCACCTTGCCAACGTATAGACGCGATCGCGCAGGATTTTATTAACGAGTACAAAGCCTTCCTGGCAGAGATGCCCGGCGATTTTGCCGGATGGGAACTGAAACAGCAGATTAACGTCATTTACGACTCGGATAAAGTGCTGGCCATGTTGCACAAGTTCTACGCCTATACCGGCGGGGCGCACGGCATGCCGGGAGAGTATTATATCACTATTGAAAAAGACTCCGGCCATCTGCTTGTGTTGGATGACATTCTGGACTCAACAAAACGGTCAGAGTTTCTCGCCGTTGCCAGAAAACAATTTTATCAACAACGCGACATTCCAGCCGGCCAAACGCTGACCGACGCGGGCTACTGGTTTGACAAGGACGAGTTTTTTCTGCCGGACAATTTTACCATCAACGATGACGGCTTGCTGTTTCTCTATAATCCCTATGAAATTGCCTCGTACGCGGATGGCATGATCGAACTGTCGCTTGCCTATTCGGAGATACAATCATTCTTGAACATGGAAAGGATAAGATGAAAAAGCTGGCCCTTGTTTTTACGCTGTGCGCGGCGTTGTTGTGGGCAGCCGATATCCCGGAATCGAAAAAGACGACACTCGGATTGTACGTGAATGCCCGGGACGCCTTTAGCAAATGGAATATGGATAAAGAAAATGTGCGGGTGCTGGATGTCCGTACGCAGGGCGAATACCTGTTTGTCGGCCACGCGCCAATGGCGGTGAACATCCCACTGAAATTTTTGGTTGGCGTGAACGATGAGGGCAAACCGCTTTTGAAACAGAATGAAAATTTCGTCGAGGAGGTCAAAGCCAGATTTTCCGCGACAGACACCATCCTGATCATGTGCCGGTCCGGCGGGCGCAGCGCCGCGGCGGTGAACCTGCTGGCTCAACACGGCTTTATCAACGTTTACACGATTTACGATGGATTTGAAGGCGATGTGCTCGATAAAGAAGACAGCTATAATCACGGTAAACGTCTGCTCAATGGTTGGAAAAATTCCGGCGCTCCGTGGACGTATGATGTGGATGTCGATCTTGTTTATCACCTTGTAAATGAACAATAGTTTTGTGGCGGCCATTAGATTATTCAAATGACGGATCAACTTAAAATCGTTTTTCTCGGCACGGGCGCCGCGGCGCCGTCACTCAGCCGCGGGTTGCCCGCGCTCGCCCTGGTGCGCGAGAACAAAATTATCCTGTGCGATTGCGGCGAGGGCACGCAGCTCAAACTGTTGCAGGCCGGAGTGCCGCCGTCAAAAATTCATACCATCTGTATTTCTCATTTACATGGTGATCACATTTTTGGATTGCCCGGTTTGATGACATCGCAGCAACTTTTTGGGCGAACGACATCTTTGACGATTTATGGCCCCCCGGGAATTGCAGCTTACCTGGACTCGATTGCCGCCATCTCGAAATATAAAATCGAATTTCCGCTTCAGGTCGTCGAACTCGATCCGGATCAAACATCCACATGTCAAATTGATGAATTTACCGTGACGACAAAGAACCTGGCGCACAGCTCACCGTGCCTTGGTTATCGTTTTGAAGAATCGCCCCGACCGGGAAAGTTTGATAACGATCGAGCGGACGAACTGGGGATTCCACAGGGTCCATTGCGGAGTCAATTGCAGCGCGGCGAAAATATCGATGTAGGCGGACGACGGATTACGGCGGCAGAAATCGTCGGTCCTTCTCAACCCGGCCGGGTGATTACTTTCTGCACGGATACAAAACCGTGTGAGGCGACACTGGAACTGGCGGACCAGTGTCATGTGCTCATCCATGACAGCACATTTTCCGACGCCTGGGCGGACAAGGCCGAGCCGACATGTCACAGCACGTCGCGCGACGCCGCCATCCTCGCACGGCGGGCCAATGCTCAACAACTGGTGCTCTGGCACCTGAGTATTCGTCTTCACGGCGACGAGGAAAAGAATCTTCTCAGCCAGGCGCGCGAGGAATTTGCCAACTGTCTATTGCCGAATGATCTTGATGAACTCGTCGTTTCGCGGCCAGGGATTGATGCATGAAGCACAATTTTCCCATTGTTCGTCTCGTTCTTTTTTTGTCCTGTGGGCTGGTCGCAATTTCTTTCTCATCCGTGTTTACCAAAATGTGCAGCGCCCCGGCCATGACCATCACTTTTTACCGGCTTGGTATTTCATCGCTGTTTTATCTCGTGTTGTCACACCGGGACGGACCGCTTTGGCAGGTCTTTCAAAAACATCATCTCAAATGGGCGGTTTTATCCGGGCTGGCGCTGGCGCTGCATTTCGCCACATGGATTTCCTCGCTCTCGTACACCTCTGTTTCCAGCTCTACGGTCTTGGTGGTCACTTCTCCCGTGTGGGTGGCGCTCGGCAGTGCCGTCTTTTTGCGGGAAAAACTGCCGTGGCTCATGGGACTCGGCATTCTTGTCACCTTTTCCGGCAGCCTCATCATTAGCGGGGCGGATTTTGCGCTCGATCCCAACGCGCTGATCGGCAATCTGCTCGCCACCGCCGGGGCTATTTTTGCCGCCGTCTATCTCATCATTGGGCGTAAACTTCGCGCCGACATCGGTGTTTTTCAATACGTCACCGTCGTGTATGGACCGGCCGCTTTTTTTGGGCTTGGTTTTTTTTTACGAATAACCGCGCCCGTCGCCGGTTTTAAAAGGCAAACCAGGGCG
>CAYSNA010000586.1:0-3167 GCA_964432185.1 uncultured Cytophagia bacterium | reverse complement strand
CTGGCTGAATCGAGCCGTTTTTATGAAAAACAAGTACGAGAATTTTCGCTTTTTACATGCCATCCGCATGCGCGGATTTGAAACGGTTTTTCAGCCCTCTTTTTCTCGCGATCGTGTCGGCGATATGATTGTATGGGCCACCAATGCGCCGACGCGAATTGGTGTGAACGGTGACTTTTCGAATCAATCGCCCGAGCAACGGCAAAAAACCGACGCGCTTTACACCGAGCTGATTGATGTGACAGGAGATCCCGTATTCGAATTCAATCGAAATAAAGAGGTGGTTGAAAAAATTATTGGTCATACGACCAGCATCGAAAAACCGACATGGCCGACCTCTGAGAACAATCCGGTTACTGAAACGAATTACGCCGTCTTGCTTGTTGGCGCCGGGCATAGAAGAAAACGCTGGAACAAGTTTGATGAAATAGCAGCATATCTGTTCTCCACGTTTGGGCTAAAGATAATTTTTGTCGGCCATGGCAAGAATGATCGTTTGGCGATTCAACAATTTGTCAAAAAGGCGGATTTCGATTTTTTAAACGTGTGCGATCAATTGTCTTTAAGCCAGGTAGGCCGGCTACTTGCAAACGCGCGGCTCGTTCTCGGAAACGATTCCGGAATCATTCATATCGCGGCGATACAACATGTGCCGACGATTTGTTTGTCGCCCGGCGCGCACGCCTATCGTTTTAATCGCTATCCGGCATCGTTCAATTTTAAAACGATGTTTCTTTTTCCTCCGGAATTGGAGGCTAAAAAAAATAGTGACGAATTCAGGACCCACTCGTCTCGATATGCAGACAGTTTTGATCTGTCCGCCATTTCTGTCGAGCGGGTGAAACAAGCCGTGGATAAAATGTTAGGCAATGGTTGATAATCCGAAAATATCCATCATCACCGTGTGCAAGAATGAAGCGGCGAGAATAGAGCGTACCATTCGCAGTGTGAGAGAGCAATCCTACGCGAATATCGAGCATGTGATTATTGACGGACAATCCACCGACGGCACGCTGGCGGTGTTGCGGAATTTTGAACAGCACTGCCGAGTGTTCAGCGCCCCGGACGACGGTTTATATGATGCGATGAACAAGGGTCTCATGCACGCGCAGGGCGATTTTATCCTGTTTCTCAATGCCGGCGATTCACTGCTGCACGAGAGCGTCGTCGAAAACAGCGTCAGGTTGATGCTGAACGTCTCCGAACCTGTTGATGTGTTTTACGGCAACGTCGTGATGTACGATGCACAAAAAGGCTCCGGCCGGGTATGGGCGCCGAAACAGCGATCCCGCCTCGGCCTGTTCAAATCCTGCTTGCCGCATCCGGCTACCTTTTTCTCCAAGGAGGCGTTTGAGAAAAACGGTTTGTTCGATACGTCGTTCAAAATTGCCGGCGATTATGAATGGTTCATCCGCGGCATGGAAAAAAATGGCCTTCGCTATTTTCATATTGATGCCTTGGTCACGCTGTTTAACAAAGGCGGTCTGTCGACGCACGCCGATTTTCAACAGCACCATCACATGGAAAAAGAACGCATTTACCGGATGCATTATTCGAAACGCGATCGACTGCTTTTTCAAATAGGCGTGTTTGTCAAAAAGAATATAAAATTTTTGTAGGACTTATGTCAAAACGAGTGTTAATCATCCCGGACGAACCGAATTGGGCGCTGGACAAAAGCGCCAAAGATGTGGTCAAATACGATCAATCGGATTTGCAACTGGATATTTGTTACAACGCAGATTTTCTCAAGGATTGGGAAAAATATTACCAAACGTACGATCTGTTGTTTCCGATGTACAAGGGCATCTTTTTCTCGCAACTGAAAAACGGCGTGCCGTACGATAAATCGGTGACCGGCATTCGTTCGTTTTATCGATGGGACAAGGGCAAAACACAGCCGCCGGGTTACAACGCAAAGCCGCCGGCCAAAATCATACGGCGTTTAAAAAAAGCGGTGCTGGTGAATACCCACTGCCAAAAATTGTGGTATATTTTTTCGCGCTATTTTCCGGTGATTCACACCAAATACACCTGCGATTTTGATTACTTTTTCCCGGAGGCAAAAGCCCCAACCCAAAAATTGGTCGTCGGCTGGACCGGCAGCTTGACGAACCATCGAAACAAGCGCGGCTTTTACGAGTTCATCAAACCGGCGTGCGATGCGGTGCCTGGCGTGGAATTGAAAGTACAAAGCAAAGAAGATCATTTTATCACCGACGACCATCAAATGCGCGAGTTTTATACATCGCTTGATCTGTACATTGTTGCTTCGCGTTGCGAGGGTACGCCGCGTCCCGCTATTGAAGCCGCCGCGTGCGGCATTCCGGTGTTATCGACCGACGTCGGCATTATCCCCGAACTCATCGAACAGGGAAAAAATGGCTTTGTCGTCGATCGCACGGTTGACGCGTTTGTGGAAAAATTGCAATGGTGCGCGGAACATCGCGACGAACTAAAGGTCATGGGCGAACGCATCCGGTCCAAAATGGAGCGCGAATTCAATTGGAAAAACGTCATCTGGCAATGGACGGATTTTCTCAAATACGGTCTGGAATTAAAAAAGCTCAAAGCCGAGGGATATTTAAAATGAAAACAGTGGCGATGGTCAAAGATAAAACCCGCTATTACACGATTTTTCAGCCGATATTGGAAGAGTACGGATTCAAGGTCAAGCTCTACGATGTCTGGCAGGTCAACCAGTTGGACGCAATGTTGTACGATTCGTTCGATGCCTTTATCTGGCGCGCCAAACACAATCCGCCCATCCGCAAGCTGGCCAGACGTTTTCTCTATTTCTTCAATCAGGAGCTGGGGCTGCCAACTTATCCAGACTGGCACTCGTACTGGCATTACGACGACAAAATTGCCCAGAGTTTGATTTTTAAAAAGCACGATATCTCTTCGCCGCAGACCTCTATTTTTGTCAACCAGGAACGCGCGCTGGAATTTGTCGCACAGACCAAATATCCGATCATTTACAAATGCGCCCACGGCGCCGGCAGTTCGAATGTCGGATTGTTAAAAAATGAACGTGCGGCGCGCGCCTATATCAAAAAAGTATTTCATCGCGGCATTGCCACCACCTTTAAAGAGGACTGGCAGCGCAACTATGTTTATTTCCAGGAGTTTCTGCCAAAGAATGACGGCGACTATCGATTGATTTG
>CAYSNA010000585.1:2829-3170 GCA_964432185.1 uncultured Cytophagia bacterium | reverse complement strand
TCGTTCGGAATGCCGCTCACCTTGTGCAAGTAGTTGGGCTGGGCGTATTCAATATCCGCCTCGGCGCCCATTTGTTCAGCGATGGTCCTGACATCGGCATTGGCATCAACCGAGACAAAATATAAATTATCGAGTTCGGAATTGGTCGGTCTTGAAAAGACAGCCTGTGCCGCAAACGCGCCATATTTTTGCGCCGTATTGAGCACGAGGGATTCCTTGCCGGCGAGCGAGCGCGGGCCGCTGGAACGCAGTTTAACGATCACCTGCCCGGGCACATAGTCTGCCATCCAGACCTCGATGCGCCCGTTCCATCGAGCGTACCCGAACGCGCTCACCTCCAC
>CAYSNA010000585.1:0-2819 GCA_964432185.1 uncultured Cytophagia bacterium | reverse complement strand
AGTCCGTATTATCTAGGGAAAAAGCTGCGGTGGATGTTATAACAATAAAAAATAACGCGACAGCATATCGGTTCAGCATTAATATCTCCATCATCATTCGGATTAAACAGATTTTCATAGATTAAAAGAAAAACGGAGGTTGGAGTTCCCACACAAAAAAAGCCCTGGTTCACAGGGCTATTGTGTGGAGACGGCGGGAGTCGAACCCGCGTCCGAGAAACCGGTCATAGCAGCATCTACATGTGTAGTTCGAAGCTTAAATCTTGATTACTTCTGGCGCATCGAACGTGCCTAAAGCAATCCAGTCTCGTAAAATTTCATCACCGTTGCCGAGACATCAGCAGCGACAATCCCGCTGTAGCTGACGTCCATCTCTTGGCCCAGCGGGCCCAACCGCGAGCGGACGCTGGCTGTTAATTAAGCAGCCAGAGCGTAGTTGTAATTGTCTGCAATTACTTGGTTTTCCCTGTTGATTAACGAGGTCACAGGGAAACTCCTCGACATGCAGCCACTAACACCTCGTAACCCGTCGAAACCAGTTTCGTCCCCATTTTTCAAAGAGCAAAACAAATATACAGTTTTCGTTTTGAAAATCAAACACTTTGTTTCTCGCGTTTCCATAACACCGGCGAGGGCGAGAAAATTCAATTTTAATACCGTGCCATCTGAAACCGGCAAGAGTATCGCCGATCAATGACTGTCGGACTGATGCACTATTCTGGTATTGGCAAACAATCGATCCAGATAAACATCAACCGCATCGGTGTTGCGATCGACACTCAGGCTGGCGTTTTTGTAATAATAATCCGGATGACTGATTTCGATGATATAATCATACGGATAATACAGGTTGAACAGGGCGCCGCCCCGGCTGGTGTAAATTGTGGCGGAATTGTCCGCGTAATCCGGAGACACGCTGATAGCGTAATTCAACAAATCAAGGTTATTAAAATAACGCGACAACAGCCGCAAGCGCGACGGCGCCGTTCCCTTGATGGTCACGCGAGCGTCCTGGATCGGGTAGCGCGATTCGGAGCCAAAAACACGAATTTTCACCGGACGACTATTGGCCGTGATTTCCATATTGACAAATGAGTCGATGGTTGGACGCAAATCGAATAATTGATAACTGTAACTATAGGTATGCCAGGCGCCTTCATCGGTTTGCAGCGTAAAGGTGATCGTATTGAGTTCGATCGCCGAAATGGGCACAGTATAATTTGACGGATTAAATCCGGTTTCAGAAAATGGCACAAATGAGAAAAACTTGTACGGATCAGCGGGCTGTAACTCCACCCGAAACGTGCCGTTGGCATCAGTGCGCTGCGAGGTATAGGATACGGTCAAATCTTCGTTATCTTTTGCAGACACAAATGCGCCGTTGAACGGCCGCCATTTGGCGTTATCAATGGTTTTGATACGAATTTGATTCGAGACCATCAATTCGATTTTATTCTGCGCCGACATTTTCGACTCGCGAATGATTTCGGAACGATATTCCGGCACGTGACCCATCAATGTGTAATCACCGGCAGCTTGCGCACTTTCGAGCGGCAGCAATTGCATTTGACCGCTGTTGCTCGGGGCAGCCGGATCCTGCGCCACAGCGCCACGCCCGGCCGATGGTTGCCGACCAGTCGATTGAGTTTGCCGTCCGCCTTGAACCTCGGTATCGGCCACAAAGGTGTCATCCTGACCTTGGCCGAGTGCGGCTTGGCCCTGATTGCCGGTGCCATCGTCCTCTTGCAGGCCATCGCCGCCAAACATACTGCTCAACAAATCCTCTTCGGGATTTTCATTATACCAGTCTGAATAGTCACCACCGGTTCCGGCACACATATAAAACAAAAAAACCAGAGCCAGTATGGGAAAAAACTTTTTTAATGTCCAACGTTTCAACATTAGCAGCCCTCCTGTAATGCCTTTTCGTTTGTGTATGTCCAAAGTTGCTCTTCGAAATGCTAATTTGTTTGATATTACGAAAAACAGTTCTTTTTGGATTGATGTATGATGCGTTCGTAAAAAGTCGATAAACCAGTCATTGCGAGGAACGTAGCGACGAAGCAATCTCCTAATAACAATATGTTAGCTCATTCGGGAGATTGCTTCGCTCCGCTCGCAATGACTTTAGACGACTATTTTCGAGATCATCATGTATGTAATTAGCTGAAATTTTCACAAGTGCAGACGTATTTCTTTGCAAAATTGAAATAAGAGGAGGTTGGCGGGATTTTTCGGGCGGAACACTCCGCCCGAATTTTCGATTTACAGTCCCGTATTTTTATCAAACAGACCGTCAAACAGCGCGGTGGAGAGGTAGCGTTCGCCGCCGTCCGGCAGAATGACGACGATGGTTTTGCCGGCGTATTCCGGGCGTCGTGACAAACGAACTGCAGCCGCTGCGGCGGCGCCGCACGAAATGCCGGAGAGGATGCCCTCCTCTTTAGCGAGCCGCCGGGAAAACTCGATCGCCTCTTCATTGGCAACCAACTCGACGGCATCGACAATTGACAGATCAAGATTGTCCGGCACAAAACCGGCGCCAATGCCCTGGATTTTGTGCGGTCCCGGTTTCAACTCCTGGCCGGCCAGCGTTTGGCTGATCACCGGACTGCCTTCGGGCTCCACCGCAACCGTGGTGATGCTTTTGCCCCGTTGCTGTTTGATGTATCGAGACACGCCGCTGATGGTGCCGCCCGTACCGACGCCGGCCACCAGGACATCAATGTCGCCGTCGGTATCGTTCCAGATTTCCGGCCCGGTTGTCTCTTCATGAATGCGCGGATTGGCCGGATTTTTAAATTGCTGCAACAGCACAT
>CAYSNA010000584.1:0-3172 GCA_964432185.1 uncultured Cytophagia bacterium | reverse complement strand
AACCAATGCCCGCTGGTCCCTGTGACCATGCAGAATCATCAACATGAAGAGTCTGCCATTGTGGATCAGGTTCGCCGCCGAAAAAATAACGCCAGGTATCGCCGGCATCGACGAGCATTTCCCAATGGTTGATTGGTTCCTGACTATGGCCGATATGCACAAACATCAGCACCATATAAAATATGAATGTGAAAAATCTCATCATAGCTGCACTACAATTGAAACGTCCATTTCACTCCTCGTTCCGCCGCTCCTGCGGCGGAATGCCTGGGATTATTCAAAATATGAATAGAATTATTTCACCAGCATCATCTTGCGCGTGTGTGAAAAAGATCCGGCTGTCAACGTGTAAAAATAAAGTCCCGACGCCAGATCTTGTGCATTCCACTTAACCTCATAAATGCCGGCGTTTTGTGTTTCACTCACCATTGTGCGAATCTGTTTGCCGTTCATGTCAAAAATCGTCAACTCGACATGCGCCGTATTCGGCAGCGAATAAGGGAGCGTCGTCTGCGGATTAAACGGATTCGGATAATTCTGAGCCAAAACAAAACCGTCCGGTGTTGACTGAACTGTGTTATCCGCAATTCCGGTTGTGCCGTTATCCCAGTAAATATCATCCAGCGCAAACTCACATGACGCGCCGTTGGTTTCGAGAATGGTGAAGGGATAGCTGATGTTTCTCAAATCCACCTTGGTGCCGCGAATGGCGCTGATCGGGATGGCGGCCTGGCCCCATTCGCCGTCGCGCTGCAGACCATATTTCGTCTGATTGGCCGGAAAGTCGACGTAGGATTCGTTGCCCCAGGTATCGTTAATGCTGATTTTGAATGCGACATTTTTCGGCATTTTGATCATCAATTTTAAAAAACCATCACCAAAACCGCTCATATCCAGCGGCTGCCGCGACATGATGCCGGCGCCAAACCAGCCCTTGCCGGTGGTTTTCCAGGAGAGAACATTGTCTCCTTCGTACGGCTCAATGCTGCCGCCGGTTAACGTGCCTTCCCACACCCACACATCGGCGTTTTGCCCAACCGCCAGCGAACTTTTCGTTGGGGTCGTGTCGGTGTATAATCCATACGATTCACTTTCCGGCGCGGGGCCGCCAAAGGTCACCTCGCCTTTGCCGTTCCACTCATATACTTTGATATAATCCACATACATGTCCGCCGGAAACGGCATGGTCACCGGTTGACCGCTGGAGGGATCGCCAAGATTGTAAGCGTCGGTAAAGGTGCCGCCAATCGCCAGATTGATGATGAAATAAAACGGCTGGCGAAATTCGTCCGTATCATCGGAGAGCGGAAACGGTCCGGTGTAAAAATCATGTTCCGTGCCGTCATCAATAATGGTGAAACGAATATGCTTGTCATCCCAGTACATGCGGTAAATGACAAAACGGTCGTTCAGCGGATTGTCATGATTATAGTATGGCCGACAATAATTGGCGTCCCAGGCAATGCTGGCCGCGCCGCTGGGATTCTGCGGATTGACAGCCGCCGGCGAATACCAAATGGCGTTGGCGCCGACCACCTGATTGACGGTCGAATTGTTTTGCCCGTTGCCGCCGTTATGCGAGTCATGCAGATCGCGAAAAGATTTTGACTGCCCCATCTCCATCATATCGAGCTCGCCGTTTTTCGGCCATCCTTGTCCGGATGCGCCTTGCAGCCACACCGCCGGCCAGCCGCCGAGATTCAGATCGGGCACGCGCACTCTGGCTTCGATGAGACCATATTTGACATTCACTTTCGAACGGGTATTTATCCGCCCGGAAGTATAGTTAAGCGGATTGCCCCACGGGTCGACACTGTCCGCGCCGGTTTCTGCTCTGGCGGTAATGTGCAGCGCGTTGTTGCCCGGCTCGCCGGGAATTTCGGAAATTTGCACATTCTCTTCTTTATAAAATTGCAGCTCGCCGTTGCCCCAGCCATAAGAACCGCTGCCCGTGCTGGCCGTCCAATTGTCCAGATTATCAAAGTTTTCCTGCCAGATGAGATCGCCGATTTGGGCAAAAGCAGGTAATCCAATAAAAAAAATAGCGAGTATACATAATAGTGGTAAAATTTTGTTCGATAAAACTGGCATACCATAAGTCCTTTTCTTGTGATCAACATCAGTTGAAATGTAAAAATGATAATGGTGAATGCAAACAGTTATATTTCGACAGGGGGCATTCTTGTGTTTATTGGTTTTGTAAATCAAGACAGAATTGCTATCTTTTAGGGCAACGTTTCGACATAAACAAATTTTATCAATCATGTTCACAAGGATACCAAAACATTGAACTCGATCAGACGATTTTTTCCATCCCTTTTTCTATTGTGGCTTTTTATGTTGAATGGCTTTGGCTGCTCAAAATCCACGAACGAGCCGGACGCGCCACGTGACCAAAAGCCGCAAGAGAAAACCGTGCAGTTCTGGCTGAGTGATCCGGCCCAGAATATCAAATTCGTGCAGCAAAGCGCCGGGGCGGATACCGGCCTGATTGACAATCTTGCGGGCATTCGTCTTCATCCGGAGCTGGTCCGGCAGGAGATGGACGGCTTTGGTTTTGCGCTCACCGGCGGCAGCGCGCTGCATATCCACAACATGTCGGCGACGAATCGGCGAGCGTTATTGACCGAACTTTTTGATCACACCGAAAACAATATCGGCACAAGTTATCTTCGTGTCAGTATCGGCGCATCGGATTTGGATGAAAAAGTATTTTCGTACAACGATCTCCCCGCCGGTGAAACCGATGTCGATATGCAGTACTTTACCCTGGATGAGGATCGCACACACCTCATTCCGGTGTTGAAAGAAATTTTGCAAATCAATCCGGATATCAAGATTATGGGTTCGCCCTGGTCCGCGCCGGTGTGGATGAAGACCAACAAAAACAGCGTCGGCGGCAGCTTGCGTCCGTTGTATTATGACGCGTACGCAAAATATTTTGTCAAATACATTCAGGGCATGGCGGCGGAAGGCATCACTATCGACGCCATCACCGTGCAAAACGAGCCGCTGCACGATGGCAACAATCCCAGCATGTACATGCCCGCGGACGAGCAGGCCGAATTCATCAAAAACCATCTGGGGCCGGCATTTCAGGCGGCGGGATTGTCGACGAAAATTATCATATACGATCATAATGCCGACCGTACTGATTATCCGATTTCCATTT
>CAYSNA010000583.1:0-3179 GCA_964432185.1 uncultured Cytophagia bacterium | reverse complement strand
CGCCGTAGCCATCCGGCAAGGTAAATTTGATATAACTTTGCGGCCCTTCGATGAGCGCGAACAGGGCGTTAAAATTGGACATGCCCTTTTTCAAAGTAAACTTGCCTACACGCAGGCTCTGTTCTTTTTTATACAGTTTCGCCGTCAGCTTGAGCTGATCAGCGCTGCGCACGACACCCGTGTTTTCCAACTCTTGCGCAATTTTGCCAAAGGATGATCCCCAGCGGACGATGATATCAACATCCGCGGCGCCGCTTTTTGGAGAAAACGGGACATAGAGAATGTATCCGAGAACCAATCCCGCTATCACGAGGAGTCCGATAAGCGAGGAAAAAATAATGTAGAGTATTTTTTTCATACAAATAATTTCTATTTGACAAATTTAAATATCGCGCAAAGACGCCAAGCCGCAAAGGGGGAAACACATTATCGTTGGCGGCTTTGCGCGAGGTTAATTTTTATGTGAGCAAAAACACAAACACATCATACAAGCTGTGCGTCCACACGGCAATGCCGAGACCGCGGATTTCGTACAACAGGCAAAACAGCAGGCCCATGACAAAACGGTACAGCGAGGTGTAATCCGTCAGCGAAAACGCATTCACATCATGCAGCCAGGCAAACAGCAGCGACGAGATGATCGCGGCAAAAATTTTCAATTCGAAACCGATATGATCATTGATGGCTTTTCGATACTCGGCGCTGCCGCGCTTGAACAGATCGGGCAGGCGAAAAAGCATCAGCACCAGATACGGCGCCAGTCCGTAACCAATGCCGCGAAAAATCAATTCTTCATACACACCGGCGCCCAGCGCCAGCACCAGATTGAACTGCGTCTGGCTGTTTATCCACAAATGTACCAGCACAAACGATGTGAGCCACGAAGCGATGAACGCCAGAATCCACGCATAGGCGCTGCTCTCAAAAATGGAATAGAGGACGTAGCGCAGATTGATGTCCTGTTTGGAGCGCACCATGGAAATCGAACCAAAAATGACAAGGCCGAGAATCAGCACACCAAAGGCGTAGATGCCGCCGTGCGATCCAAGCATCTGAATCCAGTCTTTGATCCACACGTCCGCTGCATTGCGGATATACACTTCATGTGTATAATTAAAAGCGATGATCAGCGTTTCATACAGCAAGAGCAACGGCACAGTTAAAAAGACGCCGTAAAAGAGCGTCCGGGTGACGGAAAAATAGCCGGCCTGTTTTTTTTTCTCTGTCAGAGTCTGCTCCTGATGAGCGCCTTTTTGTCAAACAGTGGACGAGCCGCGAACATCCGCGCTGCCACTCGATTTATTTGAAACGTTTCTGCCAGGCTTTCAAATCGTCCAGCGTGAAGGCATTGATCACGTCACGTTTTGTCGCCCACCCGCGCCGCGCCGTACCGACACCCAGCGCCATGGCGCTCAGATGCTGCTGGTGATGCGAGTCCGTGTTGATGGAAATTTTAGCGCCGGCTTGAATGGCCGTGCGCACATTGATATCATTTAAATCCAGGCGATCCCAAAACGAATTCACCTCCAGCGCCGTGCCAGTTTTCGCCGCCATCTCAATGACTTTTTCCATATCCAGCGCAAATCCTTCGCGACGAGAAATCAGCCGCCCGGTTGGATGGCCAATCACATCCACATATGTATTGTGCATGGCCGCAATGGTGCGCGCCGTCGGATCGGTTTTAAAAGCGCTGTGAATGGACGCCACGACAAAATCGAGCTGCTGCAAAATCTCGTCATCATAATCCAGCGAACCGTCCGGTAAAATATCCACCTCAATGCCGGCAAGGACAGTAAAATCGCTCATGGATGTATTGAGCCGATGAATGGCTTCAATTTGCTTGAGCAGTCGCTCCTCGCTCAAACCATTGGCGTACATGGCGCTTTTCGAATGATCCGTAACCGCCATGTAGCGATAGCCTTTTTGCCGCACAAACTGGACGAGCTCCTCCAGGCTGTGCTGCCCGTCGCTGCTGTTCGTGTGCATGTGCAGGTCAGCGTGAATATCGTCAAGCACAATCACATCCGGCAGCTCATTTTTTAAAGCAGCCTCGACTTCGCCGCGATCTTCGCGCAACTCCGGCGGTGGCCATTGTAAACCGAGCGTTTTATAAATATCCTCTTCGTGCTCACCGCCAACTTTTTCGTCGCCTTTGTACACGCCCCACTCGTTGATTTTGAAGCCTTGCTTGCGGGCCATCTCACGCAGTTTGACATTGTGCGCCTGCGAGCCGGTAAAATACTGCTGCGCCGCGCCGTAACTTTCGGACGGAATAGCCCGCAGATCAACCTGAAACCGATCATCCAGCAGCACGCTGCCTTTGGTTGAACCGGCGCCAAGAATTCGCGTTACCTTGGGGAATGCGGTGAAAATCTTGATGACCTCATCACCAAAATCCGTCTCAACGAGAATATCGATATCATGCACGGTTTCTTTAAAACGGCGGACCGAACCGGCAGGTGAAATACGGCCGATTTTATCGCCGGCCTGTTGTTCGAGGTAATGCATCACCTCTGCCACAATAACGGTTGCCATGCCGATGGAGATGCTTTTTTCAGCCGTATCGTGCAGCTCGATGCTTTTTTTAATATTTTCCACTTTTTTCGGTCCCATACCGGACAACGTCGCTAACGAGCCGTCTTCAATCGCCGCGCGCAAATTTTCCAGCGTCTCGATGCCCAACTCTTTATAAGCCAGCGCCGCGGTTTTGGGACCAAAGTTTTGAATATCCAGCAGTTTGAATAATTCTTTGGGAACCGTTGTGAGGTGGTCGTCCAGTTGGCGAATATGACCGGTTTCGAGAAATTGGCCGATCTTGTCCACCAGCGCCTTGCCCACGCCGGGAATCTCGTCAAGGCGTCCCTCCTGCCAGATTTTTTCAATGTCCTCGCCTAAATCGGAAATGGTGCGTGCCGCCTTGCGATATGCGTTGACTTTAAAACCAACTTCGCCCTTGAACTCGAGGACATCGCCAAACTTTTCCAATATATCAACAACGTCGTTATTTTTCATACGAACTCCAAACGGCAAATAATATAGTGCACTGCTTGTGAAAAATCAACATGTAATTGGAGTGAGATATTTCGGAGAGATACAAGAACAGGATTTAAAATCAACAATTTAAAAGAAAATCTCGCGCCAAGCCGCCAAGGCGCGAAGAAAATCACCGTGCAGCTTTT
>CAYSNA010000582.1:0-3180 GCA_964432185.1 uncultured Cytophagia bacterium | reverse complement strand
GTTCTGGTCTCTATTATTTCCCGAACGAGTTTCGCCGTGGTCTGCCCAACGCCGCGGACGTCGTTCAAACGACGACATTGTTCGACAGGTTCCGCCAATTGTGATATGGCATACGCCGCATAGCCATACGGGCTTTTCTGCCCTTTTATTTTGAGCAGATAATCAATGTGCTCCAAAATGATGACGACTCGATCGGTGATGTCCACGTGTTCCTGCCAAATGGTCGGCGGGATGCGGACCGGAATATTATACGCCTCGGCAATAACAGCAAATGTCTGATTGATCGAGTTATAATAATCAGAGCGGGCCTGCCCCCACTGATTATCGGTATAGATGTGCTCATAGTTGAGCAGCAGTTCCGGATTATAGTCGTTCAAGACGTTGAAAAAATGTTCCTGCTGCCGGCCGCCTTTTAGCGTCATGCCGCCAAAAATGATGAAATCGATGCCAATGTTCTGCGCGGCGCACACCGTCTCTTTTATCTTGTCCGGCGTATCGGTGATGAACGGCAACACCGGCATCAAATACATGCCGATGGAAAAACCGTTCTTTTTGAATCGTTCCAGCGTTTTCAGGCGCCGGCTTGGTCGCGGCACGCCCGGCTCAAAAAACGCGCTGATGCGGTCATCAACCGATGAAAAGCTCATGCTAATGACCGCACGAGTTTTTTCATTTATCTTTTTCAGCAACTCCAGATCACGTTCAACATGCGTTGATTTGGTGAGAATATGCACCGGGAAATTATACTCAGAAAGCACCTGCAACGCCTGCTGCGTCAGCCTGTATTGAAGCTCGATCGGCTCGTAACTGTCGCACACACCGCCGCCGACAAAAATAAATCCTTTTTTCATCGGCTTGCGCTTTCGCGCCGGATCGAGCTCGCGCCTGAGCACGTCCATCGCGTTTATCTTGACGGCGACGTCTTTGCCAAACTCACCCTCCACCTGGTATTTCTCCGCCCGGCCGTCACAATACGCGCAATTATGCGAACAGCCGCGATAAAGATTCATCCCATAGCGCGAGACAAACCAGGACTCGACTTTTTTCTGCTTTCGCAGAATGGATTTGGCGGTGATTTCACTGACATTCACACTCAAATTCAATTCCAGTTTTTATCAAGCTCATCACGAAAACGGCACGATGAACACGGGACTATACGACTTTGCCAGCTCTAGCTCATCCGGCTGATATGAAATAGTCATCTATATTAAAATTTTGCATACCACTTTATGAATCTCGCCGTTGCCGACCATCGGCGCATGGGCATCTTTGGGATAAAAAATGATAAACGATCCGGGCGGCACTTTTGTCCAAACCTGCGCGGCGTCTTCAAAGAACATGATATCTTTTTCATCCGAATAGGGCTCGCTGATCTCATTACACTCCTGCACCGGCTTCCACCCCATCTCCTCGTCGCCCGATATGACAAACTGGATGTCGATATATTTTTTGTGCGCTTCGAGTTTGGCCTGGTCACGTGTTTTTCCGGGGCCTTTTGAAACGAGGCAAAACACCGAATCGCCGAGCACGTCGTAGCGCCCCGGCTCCAGCGTCGCAAGATCGGCACGACGCAAAAAGTCAAATGCGCGCGCAAAATTCGAGTGCAGACTGGCATAGTCATCCGCTTGTTCCAGTGCGGCCAGGACAACATCAGGCTGTTCGGCCGGTGGTGTTTCGGTTTTTGTACAGTGAAGAATCATAAAAACGCTCCAGAAAAGTGAAAACATCAGCAAAATTTTTCTGCCCATTTGTGGCTCCTCTTCCTTTCAAAACTACATGATTGGTTGGCCAAATATAAAACAATTCAATTTGAAAGCAATAAAGAAAAACCCTAAATATTCTCTCAACCACGAATAAAGTTGCTATGATGTTGTGTTTCATTTATATTAAAAAAGCGCAACTCACCAGCCTCATCGCCAATGGGCTACAACTCTAGTCAAATAAGGGGAGCTCTATTATGTTTGGTTCCAGCATGATTGAAGTCGCAGTTGGTCTAACCTTTTTTTATGTGCTGCTGTCCTTAATTTGTTCCACCGTGAACGAGTGGATCGTTATGCTGTTAAAGCTGCGTTCCAAAAACCTGGAAAAAGGGATAAAGGCGTTATTGGAGGATACAACCACACGAGATCTGGCAGAACGCGTTTACGACCATCCTCTCATAACCGGGCTGGCGCGAAAAGGCTACAAACCATCCTACATTTCATCGAAAAATTTCACCCGCGTATTGCTCGATGTCATCAAGCAAACTGATACTGAAAAATTGGAAGAAACGGCGGCAGAACTGAAAAAAAATATTGAACGGATGAAGGAGAGCAAGCTGAAACAGTCTCTATTGCTCCTGGTCAACGAGGCCGGCGGTAATGTTTTGCAGGCGCGCCGCAACATCGAGTTGTGGTATGACGAAAGTATGGAACGCGTTTCCGGCTGGTATAAACGCAAAGTCCGCCTCGTTATTTTGGCCATCGCCCTGGTCGTTTCGGTGAGCATGAATGCCGATACGTTTCATATCGCCAATACACTTTACCACGATTCTGATTTGCGCGCCAGCGTTGTGCGTTTGGCAGATGAACGCAGCAATGAATTGCGACAAGTCAGCCCGGACAGCACCGAAATATCTACTCTCATGGCGGAAGTAAAGGCCACGCAGCTCCCCATCGGCTGGACGCGCGGCGAACTCAAAATTAAACGAACGGATGGAAAATCAGCAACAATCTGGGATTATATAGGAAAATGGGGGCTGAAAATTCTCGGGCTGTTATTCACAACATTTGCCGCATCGCTCGGCGCGCCGTTTTGGTTTGACATGCTGAATAAATTCAACAGTCTGCGAGGCAGCGGCAGCCGTCCCAAAACGGCAGAGGAATCGCTGCAGCAAGCAGAGCCGAAAAAAGATTGATCTCGTCAATACAGATTTATCTACACTGGCAAAGCAGCCATCGGAAAGATTTACCACTATAAAAAACAAAAGCCCCGTGACCTTCACGGGGCTTTGTTTTTCCATAAGGAAATATGAGAGAGAGGAGAACGGAGTCCATTTTAAAAAGCGAACGCTGTGCGCTAAACGCTTAGGGGGGGTCAGCGAAAAGCAAGGGGAACAGCGCCCGCCTTACTACATGGTGCATAATCTAATGATGAGTCGATCAATGAGAAATCAAAATTGAGGGAAGCGAAACAAAGATG
>CAYSNA010000581.1:0-3198 GCA_964432185.1 uncultured Cytophagia bacterium | reverse complement strand
CATTCATAATAAAGCATAAAATATTGTTAAAGACCAAGGTTCAACATGGACTATAAATCAAGCGAAATCAAAGCCGGAATTTTTATCATCATCAGCATTGTGCTGTTTATTGTTTTTCTGGCTATCATCGTCGGCATGAACTCATTTTCCGAAAAAGTGGAATATCTGGCTCGATTCGAATATGTCGGCGGCATTGAAAAAGGTTCGGCCGTGCGTTACGCCGGTTTGCAGGTTGGCAGCGTTATGGATGTCCGTCTGACCAATGATGGATTTCCCGGCGCCGAAGTGGTGATTCTCGTTGAAAAAGACACGCCCATCCGCGTTGACAGCCGGGCGTTTATGACGACCATCGGCATCATGGGATCAGCCTATATTGAGATCACCGCCGGCACACCAACATCCGAGCGCCTCGAGCCTGGATCAATCATACTCTCGGAGGACGTGACCGGCTTTGCGCAAATGACCGGCGTCGCCTCCGACGCCATTGACGAAATGACCATGCTGCTGCGCCGCATGAACGATATTTTCAACGAGCACAACAGAAAACGCATCTCAAACATGATCACCTCGCTGGACGACATTGCGGGCAATACCGAAAAGAGCCTGCAAATTACGCTGGACAATATGAACAGGCTGATCACTCATATGAACAACCTGGTTGATGCGGCGGAAAACATTGTGATGAAAAACGATTCCTCACTCTCCAACAGCGTTGCCGGCCTCGAAACATTGTTGAATGAAGGCGTGACGACGCTCAACAGCGTGGAAGACATGGTGTCCAAAGTGGATCAAACGTTGCTGACCAATCAGCAGCAATATAACCAGATTATCACCAATCTCAATTCGACAACCGAAAATTTGAATAATTTCAGCCAGACCATCAAAGAGCAGCCCTGGAGCGTAATTCGCAAAAGTTCGCCGCCGGAACGGGCCCTGGATTAACCTGATGTAATGGACTGATCTTTTACAGGAGTGACCATTGAAAGCAAAATTGTTATTCGTCATTCTCGTTAGCCTTTTGCTCGCAACATGCGGCAAGGTGCCGGAAACGCACTATTTTACCCTGGAGTGGCAGCAGCTTGCCAAGCCGGCGACCAGCGACGCCGTGTTGTTCGTTCAGCGGTTCGATGCTGTGCCCATGCTAAAAAATGACCAGATGATGTACAAAACATCGCCGTATGAAATAAAATATGATAATTATCGCCGCTGGGTGATGAGCCCGAGTTTGCTGCTGTCGCATAAAACCGCCGAATATTTGAGCACCTCCGGTCTTTTCGACCACGTTGTTGTTGATGTTCCACGCGCCTCGGCGACGCATTCGCTGTTCGGCCACGTGACCCATTTTGAAGACATTGATTTTGGCGGCCGGCACCACGTGCGCATCACTGTTACTTTTGAGCTGAAGGATATACAAGAGGATAAAGTGCTGTTCAATACAACATTGAGCCAGGAGGCAGATGTGTCCGAAAACTCTGCCGAAGGCATCGTTGTGGCCATGAGTGCAGCGACCAGACAGATGCTGGATGATTTGAGTAGAGAAATACAAAATGTGCTAAAGTAAATCCCGGGCGCTTATCAAGCGCCTTTTTTATTGTCAAAGTCAAGGGGACACCCATGAAAATTTTTCTTTCATTCCTTATGCTCGTTTTTCTCATCGTTTCATGTGGAGAAAAAGAACAAGCGGACGTCCAGCAAACCGGTTTACAAAAAATAACCAATCCAACAGAAGAACAGGTCCAGCAGCTTGTGGATGCCGGCGCGGACATTATTGTGCGTGAGCCGGATTACCTCGTCATTCGGATGGATAACATGACCAAACCGCTGGCTTTTTCGTCTCAGCCGATCCAGGAGCAGGATTTAAAACAACGGCTGATTCACGTTTATGTGCCGGACACAACGGCGTTGCAAACCGTTATTAACTCTGGTGTGGATTTTTGGCAGGTGGATGGCGACACGGCAATCGCACGGGCGTTTGATCTCTATATCAATAATTTAAAGGATGCCGGTCTGGATGTGCGAATTGTCGCCCTGGACGCCACGGCGTGGATGGAGGAGATGAAATGAATACACTGAAAAAAGTATGTCTTGGAATTCTGTTGCTCCTCCTCTATGTCCTGGTGATTAACAGCCTGTGTGATGGCGGCGGCGGTTCCGATGATCCGAACGCCGGACTCTATCACACCTATGCCGAACTGCAAACCGAGTTAACGTCGCTGGCAAACTCGCACGCAACCATCGCGCAATTGAGCAGCCTCGGCAAGTCGTTGCAGGGTCGCGACCTCTGGGCATTAAAAATCAGCGACAATGTTCAAACCGATGAAGATGAAAAAGTGGTTGTGCTGCTCGGGGCGCACCATGCGCGCGAGTGGATCTCTGTGGAAGTGCCTCTGATGATTGCCGAGAATTTACTGCAAAATTATGCGACGGATTCGGCCATCCAAAACTACATCAACAACGCGGAAATCTGGATTGTCCCCATGGTCAATCCGGATGGACATCAGTACTCGGTGGTGTCGGACCGGCTCTGGCGAAAAAATCGCCGCAATAATGGCGACGGCAGCTATGGCGTGGATTTGAATCGAAATTATAGTTACAAATGGGGCGGCACGGGCTCCTCGGGTGACACCTTTTCCGAGACCTATCGTGGACCGGTGCCGTTTTCCGAACCAGAGACGCAGGTGTGCCGAGATTTCCTCACCAGCATCGAGCCGGACGCGCTGATTAGTTACCACAGTTATTCGCAACTCATTCTGTTTCCGTGGAGCTATACCACCAATCCGGCGCCGGATAAACTATTGATGGAAAATCTCGCCATCCGGATGGCGAGCGAAATCAAAGCGGTGCATAGCGTTACGTATACGCCGGATCAATCGTCGGGACTCTATCTGTCGAGCGGCGACACCACGGACTGGCTGTATGCGTTGCTGGGCGTTCCGACCTTTACCATAGAATTGCGTCCGCGCAGCAGCTACCCGGGCTTTGTTTTGCCGGAAAGTGAGATACAACCAACGTTCGAAGAAAATCTGCCGGCGGCTCTGTTTTTACTGGATTGGGTAGTGAATGGTGAGTGAAAAGAAGTGAATCGCGTAGAGACGCCAGGCCGAAAAGACTTTAACCGACAGGTTCATTTGTATGGCTTTGCGCCTCGTATGTTAAAAAAGTTGTTAATAATTAAGTTCTTTGGAATAACGAATAAGT
>CAYSNA010000580.1:0-3210 GCA_964432185.1 uncultured Cytophagia bacterium | reverse complement strand
CACGAATTTCACCTTCCGCGTGCCGACGGATATTCTTCGATACAAATGTATTTTTGTCAATGACGGTGCCATTGCCGGAGCGACATTGAACGTCGAAAATTTTAATTTTACCAATCCTACGGATCGCGTGCCCTCCCCGCTTGGCATTGAAGAAATCCGTTACGATGCCCACTGTGACACCGCTTTGGTCTGGGAAGATCTCGGTCTTTTTGATACCAGCCCGCGATGGCACGAATACACCGCCTATCAAGGCTCCATCACCGTCGACGGTGATCCGACCGATGCCGATTGGGCGACGATCCCCTGGACACCCTTTGATGTGTACGAAAATCTGAAAACTCCTCTGGATCGCTCTTTTATGGCCTGGGAGATGTTCGACGAGTATTGGGACAGTTGGACGGATTACAGCGGCTGGTTCAAAATCCTGTGGAATCCCAACGATGGCGTGATGTACTATCTGTTTAAAGAGTATGATGATTATATCGTCTGGCCCGGCGAGGGATTTACCGATCCGTATAACCCTGATGTACAGCAGGTCAATCAATGGCAGGGCGATACCTATGAAATTGAAATGTTCCCCATGTCAAAACCGCTGGAGGGAACGCAGGTGATGGATCACATTGGCAATATTTTTGTCGTGGATGGCGAAGTGCGTTTCAAACCTTTGACCCAGCAGGCCGATCTGGAAGCGGCGCTGCACCTGGCCGATGGCGATGCGGCGACATCCTGGGATGACACCAACGGCAAGGCCATCGCCTATGTGCGCGATGAAGCGACCGGCATGAACATTTTCGAGCTCGCCATTAAGCTCAAAGACGGCATGGAAGCCGATTCGGTCTGGTATTTTGGTTTTGGCAAGACCGAGGGTGATGAAGAATACGCGGACGGCAAGAACCGCGAAAGCTTTTTCTATTGGGGCGCCGGCAAGCGGAAACCGGGCCAGTGGAGTTCGCTGATGTTCAGCGGCGAGCGCGCACCGGCAACGGCGGTTACAGAGAAAATCGCCAAACAACCGCAAAGCAGCCATCTGAGCGCCAACTATCCCAATCCGTTTAATCCGAGCACGACGATTCCGTTCTCGCTGAATAAGACAGAACATGTGACCATTGCCATTTACAATACGATTGGCCAGCACATCACTACGTTGGTGGATGATGTTCGCGCCGCCGGTCAGTACCAGGTGAACTGGAACGGCACGACTGAATTCGGTGATAAAGTGGTCAGCGGTTTGTACTTTATTCGCATGACGACTGAAAACTCAACATTTGTACAAAAAGCATTGTTAGTCCAATAAATGAACGGCTGATGGGAATCATCCCATCAGCTTGTTTTATCATTATTGACATTGATGCCCAATCTGACCTGTTGTTATGGACGGCCCTCATTCGACAAATCATACAGCGGGATTCCTCCTGTTTTAGCAGCATTGTTAGGTGGATTCATCAGCGCCATGTCAGCCATCTCAATATGGCCGGCAGTCTGCTGAATCCAAGCCGGGTTGCGCACCTGTTTAATGCGAATTTAACAAGGTGGCTATATCCCGCTGTTTCTTTATGCATGATCCAGAAAACCATTTGAAAATTTGCGAAATTTGACTAAACATTATATAGCAGTAAAGTGCTGCTAAACGGACGTGTTATTTCCGATAAACCGGCAACTTGCCTAATCGAATTGCATTAACTTGGTTTTGCGAAACACAAGGGAGTAGTTATGTATAAAATTTCGCAGTTTCTTGTTGTATTCACCGTACTTGTTCTACTCTTTCTCTTTAACCACGCATCGAGCACTCAAAAGGCAGATACAGACACCCCGCAGACAATAACAATCCATCCCCAGGAATACCCGCGCGCGCTGCGTAATCCGCTTAAAGGCATGACAAACCGCGGCCGGAATGAAGATAATGAGTGGGCAACGTTGATGCACAGCTACATCAAATGGAACGAGATTGAGCGCGATTCGCTGGACGGTATTGACGAAATCAAAATGTGGTGCGAGACCAACTGGGCCGGCGTGGAAGACAAGAACATGAAGGTGATTCCGCGCGTTTATTTGCACTGGGACGGCGACAAAAAATACTGGCCGGACGATATGGAAGCCGATGATTACACCAGCGAACAATTTAAACGCCGGGTGAAAAAGATGGTATGGAAACTCGGCCAGTGCTGGGACACCGATCCGCGGGTGGCGCACATCGAAATGGGCATCATCGGCAAATGGGGCGAGCACCACAGTCCGAGTCCAACCAAAGAAATGCAACAGATTCTCGGCGACGCCTTTCGCACCGAATTACCGCATAAAAAAGTCATGGTTCGGCATGCCAATGAATTCACCGCCTACAAGTTTGGCATTTATTGGGACTCATGGGCGCATTACAATCAAATGGATTCTCACGGTCAGAGTATTTATAACACCAGCGACCGCTGGAAGAACGAGATCATCGGCGGTGAAGCGGCGTACAATTGGGGCGATTGGGAAATCCAACCGGGTCTCGATCCGAACGACACGATGATTGATCCCGAACATCGCAATTTTTTAATTTATACGATCCGCTGGCTGCACTGCACGCAATTGCGCTGGGTAGCAAATTATAGTCAGAACAACGCGGCTGCCAAAGCCGGCGGCGAACTGGTGCAAAAAGTGTTTGGTTATCGCTATGTTTTGGACGAGGTGACCTATCCCTCGCGCATCGACAAGGATCAGGAATTTACCGTCACCTTTAGCGGCCGCAATACCGGATCGGCGCCGTTTTATTATGACTGGCCCGTGCAACTGGCGCTGCTGAATGAATCGAACAGCCTCATCTGGAGCGCGGATTTTGACAGCGTCGACATCCGCACCTGGATGCCCGGCGACAAATGGAAAAAGAGCGATTCGTTGTATACCGTACCCGTGCAGCCGTTTACGGCGAGCGGCACGTTTAAAATTTCAAAAGAGTTGACACCCGGCGCCTACAAGCTGGCGCTCGCGGTTCTGGATCCGGCGGGTCGATTGCCAAGCCTTCGATTTGCCATTAAAAATTATGCGGAGGGCGGCCGCCATCCCATCGGCTATGTCGGCTTTGGCGCTGACATTGATAAAACAGAGATCGACTCGACGACGTTCGATGATCCATATACCGACAAATCGCTCTATTACATTTATGATCCGGATTTGATTGGCGTCTCGGACAAAGCGGATGTGTCACGCCCGCAGTCCATCAAACTGCTGCAG
>CAYSNA010000579.1:0-3222 GCA_964432185.1 uncultured Cytophagia bacterium | reverse complement strand
GGCGTGGTCGGATTATTTTCCCGGTCATTTATCGTATAGTAGGCGCGATCGTAAATATGCCAACCGCCGCCACGATATTTTTTGCGCGCATTAAAAATATAACAGGATCGGAACCATTCGGAGGTTGCCGCCCAATCCTCGACAAACGTATAGACCTCGCCCAGGTCCGTTTCGGCGCGGCCGGTGGACGGATTATCGGCGCGCCACAGAGTTGCCACATGCAGCCACTCGCGACTGGCAAAATTGTATACCCAATAATCGCGCGTTGCGCCGGGGAACGAGTTCACGGTCCACGGCGTTAATTTGACGACCAATCGATATGGCTGTCCGGTTTTCCAGGCGTAGGTGCGCCAGGTTTTGACACCGGTACCCTCGCCGCCAAAATCGCCGCCTTCCACGCGATATCCTCGCCACAGCGTCCGGGCTTCGGCGCCTTCCGGCACTTGCTGTTGGTCGCCGTCCACATAATCCCAGAGCGAAAAATGCACCGTGCGGGTATTGCCCTGGTCTTGCAGACCGCAATAGCCGCCGGTAAAATTGATCGGCGCGTAATATGTACTGGGCGATGTCGAATCGACAGTAATATCGACCATAAGCAATTCGGCATCGGCGCTTGAGGGATCTTGAAATCCGAGGTGCAGCGAACTGGCCCAGCCGTCAATATCGGTTTGTCCATCAAAGGTGGCATTCAAGCGGATTTCCGCGGCCGAAGCCCAGAGATTGCCGTTCACCTCGGACAGCGCCTTGAGTTTGACAAACCGGCCGCTTACCGGCGCCGGGAAGTCTTCAATTTGCTGCGCCGTTTGATCGGGCCATCGACCTTCAATCACCGGATCGCCCCAGCTATTTTCATTGTTCGAGACAAAAATCTGATACTCTTTGATTCGACCATTGCTCTGGCTTTTTCTCGGCAGATAGGAAAAATTTTCGATCACATAAGTCTGATCCAACTGAAACACGATTTCATGCGGATAGCCCGGCGATTTTTGATACCATTCGGTGTGCCAAATCGTCGACGGATTGCCGTCGAGGACATTCACCGCCGCGCCGTCTTCACCGAGCTTTTCTTCGCTATCAACATAAATAACCTGCATGGCGCTTTGCGGAATTTCTTCCATGGCGCCGAGCGCTGCGGCCAACAGCAGCACAAAGATAGTTAACTTCATCACTATCCCTTTTTTTATTCAACTAATTTTATTGATCAACTCGGACGCCATGATATACGTCGTCGTACCCATCTCCGAGCTGTGCTAAAGATACTCCCCTTAACGGCAAAAAAGCAAATGATTTCTAATCTCAATAAAAACTTGCATGTGTTTGAGAAACAATTATATTTCCATAACCAGCCTTGAAAAACGGGAGGCACATCAGCTCAAGAATTGAATCAAAAACGCAGCTCATTGAAGAGTAAAGCGACCGGTGACGGGAAGGCAATGGACTCCCGCTGGTCAATGTTTCATCCGGACATTCACACCATTATCCGCAAAGGTTCATCTATGTTGAAGCTTAAGAAATTTATTTTTGGGGGAATTCTCCTAATCTTGTTCTTAATCGTGGTTCAATGCGCCCCCATCTTTGGACGAAAAGGACCCGATTGGGAAAGGGTACCATTGACGAAAAAACTGCTCAAACAATATAGCATAGAACAAGAGCACATCGTACTCTTGCAATATTATTTGAGCGATCAGATCGAGCTGGCGCGCGGCACGTACAAGAATTACAGGTTCAATGAGGAATATCACGCGCTGGAATTGGGCAGTGGCGACAGAGGAAAAATTATCTTTGTGAAAAATCTGCCGGGGCAATACATTCGGCATGATGAAAAAGGATATGTCGAGGGGTGGAAATTTTGGAAAAAGAAAAATCGTTCGCGTTTTATTATTCATTTTGAAAAGCCGCCAATCAATCTCGAGTTCATTGAGACCGACAACGGCCAATATGTACTGGATACAACTCTGAAAAAAAACAACACCCGTAGTCTTTATTTTGAAGGTAATGAATTCACCTGTATCGCCGGGCATTCAGCCATTCTCATGATCGACACGCGTCAGTTGGAAAAAATAAATGATCCGAATCGATATATAAAGGGAGCGCCGTTTCAAGATGAGGAGAAGGACGGACCGGGCATCATTGGTATATTGCTCGGCATGAGTATCATGCTTCTGCTCATGCTCTTTCTTGACAATTCAGAATAACCGGATCAGGGAACGAGACGACTAGTTTGAAAGGAAAAATGATGAAAAGAAATATTTCAAAACTGATGATTTTTGTTGTGCTGTTGGCTGCGGGATGCATTTTGAATGCCCAGGACAGCCCCCTCTGCGTTGGCCACTATTGGACCGAAGACGAAGCCAATCTCAAGATGAAAGAATTCGCTTCGCAATGGGAAGATCTCGCCTCATGGGAACAGCGGGCGGTGCGCATCAAACGAGGTATTATCGAGGGCATGTTGCTGGATAAAATGCCGCACATTGATGAAAACCTGAACGTCATCATTCACAGTACACGCGAATTGGACGGCTATAGTGTTGAGAATATCGCCATCGAAAGTTTTCCCGGCTTTTATGTTACGGGCAATTTATATCGCCCCACTGTCGAACAGGAAAAATATCCGGCCATCCTCTGCCCGCATGGGCATATGCTCAACAAGCGGTTCACCCATTATATGCAAAAACGCTGCGCCGCGTTTGCCCGAATGGGCGCCATCGTATTTGCTTACGATATGGTCGGCTATGGCGAGAGCACGCAAATCGAACATAAAAATCCCATTGCGCTGCTGCTGCAAACCTGGAACAGCAAGCGCGTTCTTGACTACCTTCTCTCCCGCCCCGATGTCGACTCGACGAAAATCGGCATGACCGGCGGTTCTGGCGGCGGCACGCAAACCTTCATCCTCACGGCTATCGATGACCGCATCACCGTCTCGGCGCCGGCGGTGCAGGTCTCGGCGCATTTTTTCGGCGGCTGTGTGTGCGAGAGCGGGATGCCCATTCACAAAAGCGCCGATCATCAGACCAACAATGTCGAAATTGCCGCGCTCTGCGCGCCGCGACCGCTGCTGCTCATCTCCAACGGCGGTGACTGGACGCGCAACACGCCGCGAATCGAATTTCCCTATGTGCAAAAAGTGTATGCCCTCTACAATGCTGAAAATCGGGTGGAAAATGTGCACCTGCCGCTGGAACGGCACGATTACGGCTTTTCCAAACGCGCCGCAGCCTA
>CAYSNA010000578.1:0-3227 GCA_964432185.1 uncultured Cytophagia bacterium | reverse complement strand
ACCGGCGCGGCGAATCTGGTGTCATCGATCATTTTGGATTATCGCGCCTACGACACGCTTGGCGAGGTCACGGTGCTGTTCACCGCCATTCTTGGGGTCTTTGCTATTTTGCGATCGACGGCCAAACCCGCAGGAGGTGATCATGAATAATTCCGGCATGACCCTCATCGTCAAAACCGTCACTCGCATTACGGTGTGGATGATTTTGCTGTACGGCTTTTATATCATTCTGCACGGCCACCTCACACCCGGCGGCGGCTTTGGCGGCGGCGTCATTCTCGCCCTGGCGCTGCTCAACGTGCTGTTAGCGTATGGTCGTGAATTCACGCAAAAATGGCTCAACATCCATTTTCTCGAACACGTCGAATCGCTCAGCGCCCTGCTCTTTGTGATCGTCGGGCTTTTGGGTCTACTTGTCAGCGGCTCCTTTCTCGCCAATTTCATCAGCAAGGGCCAATTGTTCGCCGTCATCAGCGCTGGCACCATTCCGGTTCTCAACATCATCATCGGATTCAAAGTGGCCATGTCGCTGTTTCTCGTCGTCTGGGTATTGGCCGGAATTAAAATGTCGAAAGGAGATGCCGCATGACACTCTACCTGCTCTGTTTTGCGCTGTTTCTCGTCGGGCTGTATGGCGTCATCGCCAAGCGCGATTTGATCAAAATCATTCTCTCCATCGGCATTATGGGCTATGCAGCGAATCTGTTTCTCATTTTGATCGCCTATAAAAACGGCGCCACTTTTCCGATTCTCACCGGCGGCACGCCCGGCCCCATGGTCGATCCGTTGCCGCAGGCACTGGTGCTCACATCCATCGTCATTGAACTCGGAACCACGGCCTTGCTCGTTGCTTTGGCCGTGCGACTCTTTCAAAAATACGGAACGTTCGACATTGCAAAAATAAGGAGACTCCGAGGATGATCCCCTATTTTATCATTATACCGCTGCTCGCCGCGTTTCTCATCACTTTGGTTGCCGGCAAAAAAGATGTGTGGGGTATCGTGGTGTCGCTGGTCTCCTGTGCCGCCATGCTGATTATGGCGCTGATCAGTTATCTGCGGCTCGGCGGCCAAACCATTATTTACGAGATGGGCAACTGGCAGCTCCCCATCGGTATTGCGCTGGTGATGGATTCGCTCTCCGGTTTTATGCTGATTATCGTCAATCTTGTCGCGTTAACATCCATCATTTATTCAATCCAGTACGTACGCCATCTTGGCCAGGATTTCAAATATTACGCGTTATTCATGTTCATGCTTACCGGTATGAACGGCGTCATTCTCACGGGCGATATTTTCAACTTGTACGTTTTTATGGAAATCGCATTGTTCGCGGCGTTTGCGCTGGTCGCCTTTGGCTGTCGCGCTGAAGAATACGAGGCCGCGTTCAAATACGCCATCATGGGCGCGGTCTCTTCCATCATTATATTGATTGGCATCGGCGTGCTCTACAGCGCCACCTCAACGCTCACCATGGCGCGCATTGCCGCAACCGTCACATCGCTGCCGGATGAAATTGTTCTCTGGATTGGCGGCCTGTTCCTGGCCGGATTCGGCTTGAAAGCCGCGGCCATGCCGTTCCACGCCTGGCTGCCGGATGCGCACAGTTCAGCCCCGGCGCCAATTTCGTCTATGCTCTCCGGCGTGCTCATCAAAGTGCTCGGCATTTATGCGATCACGCGTATCTTTTTTAACGTGCTCGGCGCGCCGTCTGTTTTCCTCACAACTTTTATTGTGATAGGAATCATCTCTATCCTTGTTAGCGGTTTTCTCGCCATCATTCAATGGGATTTCAAGCGACTGCTCGCCTATAGCAGCATCAGTCAAATTGGTTATATTTTATTGGGAATTGGCCTGGCGACGCCGCTTGGTATTTTGGGCGCGGTCTTTCATTTGTTCAATCACGCCATTTTTAAATCCCTTTTATTTTATGATGCCGGCAGCGTTGAATTGGCGATGGGCACGCGCGACTTGCAAAAACTCGGCAAGCTGGGAAAATATCTGCCGGTGACGTCCGGAACGTCCATCATCGCCTCGCTGGCGATTTCCGGCATCCCGCCGTTCAACGGTTTTTTCAGCAAGCTGATCATCATCATCGCCGCAGTGTCCGCCGGACAACCGATACTCGCACTGCTCGCCATTCTCGGCAGCATCCTCACTCTCGCCGCGGTGATGAAAATTCAACGTTATGGTTTGCGGCAGGATATTGACATCGAACCGCAAGAAAAGATTGGTCTCGGCATGAATATCGCCATGATTTCACTGGCGGTCATTTGTATAATTGGTGGATTGCTGGTCGCGCCGGGTATTCGCGAGGTCGCGCTTGATCCGGTCGTCAATGTCATTCTCGAAAAAGCGGAATACGTACAACTGGTAATCGGGAGGTAACATGTCTCTCGCTGTAAAAAGCAGAATCGTCGTTTTTATTTTTGCCGTGCTGGTGTGGCTGGCGCTCACCGGACTCGGTGTGCAGGAAATTATCGCCGGTGTTGTTGTGGCGCTTTTGGTCAGCCTCATTGCCGGGCATTTTCTCATCACCACGCACAAACAAAAGCACATGCTGCATCGCTGGCTTTATGCTGTATTGTACTTTTTCAAATTTATGTGGGAGATGGTCAAGGCGAATTTTCACGTCGCTTACATCGTCGTTCACCCCCTCGTACCAGTGAAACCCGGCATTGTCAAAATCAAAACAAAATTAACAAAAGATGCCGCGATCACGGTTTTAACAAACTCCATTACGCTGACGCCCGGCACGTTGACCATCGATGTTAACGAGGATAAAAAAGAAATTTAAGTGCACTGGCTTGACGTCAACGCGACGGTTGTAGGAGAATGCACAAAGGAAATCGGCGCACGTTTTGAATCTGTATTAATGGAGGTGTTCGAATGAAAGTGGTCCGCTGGATTATCGGCCTCATTTTGATCGCCGCCTTTGGTTTCTATAATTTCTTCATGTACGACGGCGAAATTTATTTCAAACTCATCAATGTGATTTTATTCAGTGCGCTCTTTGTGCTGTTTCGCGTTTTTCGCGGGCCGTCGCCGGCAGACCGCATTGTCGCAGTTGACATCCTTGGCGTGCTCATCATCGGTATGTTGGCGCTTCTCGGCCTGCATTATGATCAGGGCTTTTTTATGGATATCGGTCTCATCTGGGCGCTGCTCAGTTTTATCGGCGGCAACGAAAGCAAGACCCTGGCCGGCCACATCGACCTGGAAAGGCCG
>CAYSNA010000577.1:0-3239 GCA_964432185.1 uncultured Cytophagia bacterium | reverse complement strand
TCGTCCGCGTGGCGGGCTATAGCGATTATTTTTGTGATTTGTCCGACGCCCTGCAGCAGGAGATTATTGAGCGGACGGAACACGAATCTTTTTAATTTCAAATTACAAATGTCAAATGACAATTTAATTGGGGGTAACATGAATTCGAATAATGTAATCAAAGACAAAACTTTTCAATTTTCGGTTCGGATTGTCAGGCTACACAAATTCCTCTGTGATGAGAAAAAGGAGCATACGCTTTCAAAACAAATACTCCGAAGCGGGACTTCGATCGGGTCGAATATTGAAGAAGCATCGGGAGCTGAAAGCAAAAGGGATTTTTTACACAAAATGTCAATCGCTTATAAAGAAGCGAGAGAGAGACGCACTATTGGCTTCGGCTTTTGGAAGCAACCGATTACATCGACTCCCAACAATTTGATTCACTCATGTCCGATCTACTTGAAATTCTTCGCATAATATCTTCTATACAAAAAATAACCAAGGCCTCCTTGTAATTCGTAATTTGACATTTGAAATTTATTTATTTTTTCTTCTACACTTGTAACAAAAATCTCTTGACATCGTTCTACATCTGTAGTATATTATACTACAGATGTAGTAAAAAATGCGACATTTGTCAAAGGAGAGCAACATGAAACTTACAGAACCGGAATGGGAGCTGATGAACGCGTTGTGGACGCGCTATCCAGCTACAGCGCGCGACATTATCGAATTTATGCCCGGCGAGACAAAATGGGCATATACCACGGTGAAAACAATGCTTACGCGGCTTGTAAGCAAGGGCGCCATCGCCGAGAGCAAACGCGGCAGCATCAGCGTGTACGAGCCGTTAGTGACGCAAAAGGCGGCGCGCAAAAACGCCATTAAAAATTTATTCGACAAGGTGCTTGGCGGCGCGGTGGAGCCGGTGATGCATTACCTCATCGAAGAAAATCAAATTTCCGCCAAGGAACGTCAACAACTCATTAAAATGCTGGAAGAGATGGATCAACCGGCGCAGGGGGATACTCATGGAAGCGATCAATAATTTTGCGCAGTTGTGGTGGCAGTGGATGAGCAGCATGTTCTGGCAAGTCAGCCTGCTCATCCTCATAATCGGCATCATAGATTTTTTCATTCGCAAATGGGCCTGGCCGCAAGTGCGTTACGCGTTGTGGCTGCTTATTCTCATCAAATTGCTCATCCCGCCAACCTGGTCCATGCGCACGAGCATCGTGTCGAATGTGCAGCCGCGGGTGCAGGAAGAGCTGGTCCGTCGATTTCCGATGCCGGTTCCATCAACAAACATCAAACCAACGACAAAATCATCTGGATCGGTCGAGTCCAAGTCTTTGCAAAATGTATCACCGAGGGTTATCCCTAAAAAGCCATCAGAAACGACTTCGTTTTCATTGCAAACTGCAACAAAGGAATCCACAAGACCAACATGGCACAGCCTCGCTTTGGGAGTCTGGCTTTTGGGCATGCTGGCAATTGCCGGATTGTTGATCGGCAAGATGATGCTGTTGCGTCACTGGCACAAACAGCAGGAGAAACGCGAGATTCCGAAATGGTTCCATGAGCTGCTGGTAAAAACGGCGCAGCAATTCGACCTTTCGCGGCTGCCGGCCATTGTTTTTAATGACCGGGTGAAAACGCCGGCGGTCTACGGCATGTTTCGCCCGGTAATGCTATTGCCGCAAAATTATTTTGTCACGCTCAGCGAAGAAGAAGCGCAACACGTTTTATTGCACGAGTTGGCACATCTCAAGCGCGGTGATCTCTGGCTGCACGGCTTGACGCTGTTTATGCAAATCATCTACTGGTTCAATCCACTGCTCATTTGGGTGCGGCGGCAAATGAAACATGTCCGTGAAATTTGCTGCGATTTGACCGTTGCCAATGTCCTGCGCGACAAGACGCCCGCCTATCGAAAAACATTGCTCAACACCGCGCGCGAACTGCTCACGGAAACGGTAGAACCGGGACTCGGAATGCTTGGTGTTTTTGAAGAGCCGTTTCGACTTGTCACCCGGCTGAAATGGCTGGAAAAGAAGACCTGGGAGCACCGTAAAAAAATAGTCGTCGCGGCGTTTGTCATCAGTTTGATGGTCGGATTTGCCGTGCTGCCCATGGCCGGCATTCCCTTTGATGAGCTCGATGTCTCATCCGAAACTGTTGAGCCGTTGGATGAGAATGTCTTTGCCAGTGCGCCAAAGAATCTTCAGCCTGATCAGCAGTGGATGGACGATAATTTTTCCATCAAAAACACGCATGAGATGTATGCTGCGGTGCTCATCAAAACCGGCAATCCGGAGGATCAGTTTGAAACGGCCATTCAAGAATGCCGGGAGCTGTTGAAAAAACAGCGCATCAAACCGCTGGGCGATCCGTTCTTTCGGATTTTTACCGATACCGATGAGATACCGCGTGACAACTGGTATTGGGAGGTTGGATTTCAAATCAAAAAATATAAAAAAGTCAAGCCGCCGTTGGAAATCCGGCGCGTCGTGCCCATGCAGGTTGCCAGTCTCGGCGTGGCGGGGGTTAAAGATACCCGAGCCACGTGGGATGTGTTTGTCAAATATCTGGACGAAAACGGCTATATTCCCTGCTATCCACCGGCCATGGAAATTTATCGCGGCGAAAAATATGGCGAACCGATGTGGCAGTACACGGAATTGCAAATCCCGGTGAAACAAAAGGGTAGCGGTTATCCCGGCATCAATGTTGAATTTCGCACTACCGATGAGATTACTGCCGTTGTGCTGCCGGTACGCGGATCAACCGGACAGTTTGCGGATAAAGTGACAGAATTCAAAAAGCAGCTCCGAAAAAACGACATTAAACCAGCCGGAAAGATTTTTGCCGAGTACAATTACGATTGGTCCGAGAGTGTCCCGGATGATTGGAATTGGCTCATTGGTTGTCCTATTGAAGAACGCCGGCTTGTGCAGCCACCGCTCGAAACTCGCCAGTTCCCGTCTACGGAGATCGCCGCTACTTTTTTTAAAGCCTCACCGCAAGCCGAATATCCATGGTCGCCTTTTGTTTATGAGTTGATTTTCTCCGGCTATATCCCATTAGGCCCGGCCATTGAAATTTGGGACGACATCGATGCCAAGGAAACGCGCGTCGAAATGCAAATCCCGGTGATGCGCCTGCCCGGTTGGGAAAACGACAGGCCGGCCATTGGTGCGGATGAGAAGGAGTGGGAAGCCTGGGGAGAAAAAGTCGAACAAGAATCCGAGGTGTGG
>CAYSNA010000576.1:0-3253 GCA_964432185.1 uncultured Cytophagia bacterium | reverse complement strand
CACTATGCGCGAATAAAACCATGCGATGTTTTTCCTGGATTTTCAAAAGGATTGTTGTAAATCGATTTTGCAGCGTATTGGAAGAAAAAAAGATTATTTGCTGGAAACAAAAGAGGATCGGTTTTGCGTTTCCAAATCCGCCAGTTTTTGCCCGAATTGACGCGAAAAGATCTCCGCGCCCACACCATCCATGTGAATGAGATCGAGGAATAACTCTTTATTTTCGTATTCGGGTGTGGCAAAATTGAGAAACGGCACGTCCATCTCGGTAAACAGTTGCTGGTAAAAATTGAGGGTAAAAAGCGTTTTGTCACTTAACGGCTGCGATACGGGGGAAAAAGCGATAACAACATGAATATTCTTTGCCTGTGCCGATGTGATAAATTTTTTCACAATATCCAGCTTGAACGAATCAATTTCAACAGTATCCAAAACATCAACAATAAAAGGATTGCGATCGTGGAAGGAAAAATCGCCCATAACTTCGTAGCCATTATCGACGACTTGTCGGCTGCCGCGCAGATTATCGAGAATGCTCAAGAGCTTGGAATTGTAACGATACATTTGGGACGCGTATTTGATGCGCTCGTACATATTGCCGCGCGTTAAAAGCTGCTGAACATACGTGTTGTCAAAATAAGGCGAGAGTGAAGAGAGACGTTCAAATTCTTCATCAGGATTTTTGACTTTGACAACAAAACTTGGAAGCACATCCAGTACGATGGTTTGCGGCGTGTATTTTTCCAGCACGAGCTGTTCGAGCGCGTACGAGTAGAGCAGATATTGGCCGTTTTGTCCGGCGTTAAAAACACTTTTCCCGGTTTGCTCCGAAATGACGCTCGGCACATAATGCCGAAACGCGCGCGACGAGCCAAAGATGACGATATCAAACTTTTCGTTCAGCAGCCAGTTTTCTTTTGTCCAGTTGGTGCCGTACGGTGCACGGCGATGCACCTGCTGGATGATCGATCCAACGGTCCAATCCACGACAACCAGCAGCGCAAAAAAAAGCAGCATTTTGCCGAGAAAGACGCCGCTTTTAGAATTGGAAATAGATAAACTGGCTCTCATCAAACACACCTATTAAAAGCGTAATAATTATGATGGCAATATAAGACGCCCATCGAACGGTTCGCGGACGTAAAACAAACTTTTGCGACAGATTCGTCACTTCCTGCGCCGCGTCGCCCATCAACAATAAAAAAATGGCGATAAGGCCGTAAATGAATTGATCCAATGCCGGAATAAACAAAACGCCGGGAGACGTAAAAATGCTTTGCACAATAAAATTCGCGTCCGAAATGGAGGCGGCGCGAAAATAGATCCACGCCAGGCAGACGAGCTGAAATGTGACAAAGATGCGAAGTCCATAAACGACAGAGCCCGGTATTCGCAGCATCTCCACCAGCCGATCCCGCCATGGTAACGTCAATCTGGAGATCACTGCAAAAAGGCCGTGCAGCGCGCCCCAGACCAGAAACGTCCAGTTGGCACCGTGCCACATGCCGCTGACCAGAAAGACAACGAGAATATTAAAAACCATACGCGGCGCGCCTTCGCGGTTGCCGCCCAACGGGATGTAGACATAATCGCGGAACCAGGTGGACAGAGAAATATGCCAGCGGCTCCAAAATTCATTAATATTTTTAGAAAAATAGGGGCGGTTAAAATTTTTCATCAAATCGTAGCCAAGCACGCGCGCCGCGCCAATGGCAATATCGGAATAACCGGAAAAATCGCAATAGATTTGAAAAGCGAAAAAGTAGGTCGCCACCAAAAGTGTAAAGCCGGAGTGTAATTCGGCATTACTGTACACCGCATCCACATAAATGGCCAGCCGGTTGGCGACGACGATTTTTTTGAACAATCCCCAGAGCATCAACCGAAGGCCGGAAACGACGCGCGCTTCATCAAAATTATTTTTGCGATAGAATTGCGGTAACAGTCGGGACGCGCGCTCAATCGGTCCGGCAACGAGCTGCGGGAAAAAGGAGACGTACAACGCAAATATGCCGAAATGTTTCTCGTGTTCGATATTGCCGCGATAAACGTCGATCGAGTAGCTGAGGGTTTGAAAGGTGTAAAAGGAAATGCCGACCGGCAGCAGCACGTGCAGCGACGGGATTAAAAAATCAAAATTGAAAAATAAAAATGAGGTATTGAGCGAATCAACAAAAAAGTTGAAATATTTAAAGGTGAACAAGAGGCCGAGATTGGTCACCAGGCTGAGGACAAGATATTTCCGCCGTTGTTCTTTTTCCGGTAACAGGGACATCCGCCAGCCGGCAACATAATCGATGACTGTTGACAGAACAATCAGCGCAATATATTTCCAGTTCCAGCACATGTAAAAAAAGTAACTGCCGAGAAGCAACAGCACCCAGCGGTATTTGTGCGGTATGGAAAAATACAGCGTCACGATGCCTATGAAAAAAAAGGCGAATTGTAGCGAGTTGAACAGCATATGTCAGGCCGGGCTAATGTTTTCCGTTGGCGATTGATGCGGTATAGTCGTACAGCTCGATCAACTTTTTATAATGTTCTTCAAATCCATACAACCGTTCCGCTTTGGCGCGAGCGGCCTTGCCCATCTCGATATTCTTCTCGGGATGTTGAATGAGAAAATTGACGTGTTTGACAAAGTTGTCGAGATCGCCGCGGTCGTAGACAAATCCGTCCACACCTTCGTCGATGAGTTCCGGAATGCCGCCCATACGCGCGCCGACAATCGGATTGCCGAGCGACAGGGATTCGTAAATGACCAGCGGCGAGTTATCGTGCCACTCGGAGGTGATGACGGTAAATTTGGCGCGCCGGACAATCTCGCGTAATTCGTCACCGGATTTATAGCCGAGCATTTTAACGTGGGTGAGATTTTCATTCTTTACGCGCTGCCGCAATTCGTCTTCAATCGGGCCGGTGCCGAGAACGTACAAATCCGCGCCCTGGATTTCATGAGCCGCATCGAGCAAAAAATGCACGCCTTTTTCATGCGTCAGTCGCCCCATGAACACAAAATAGTCGGATGGCTCGTAGCACGGTTCATAGGTGCTGAGATCGAGCGTATACGGCTGTGTTAAAACCGGTTTGCCGTGATAGCCGTATTGCGAAATTTTATCGCCGAGAAACTGGCTGGGCGACATAAAAACATCAACATTATCCAGATAGCTTTTTTTCCATTTGTTCCAGTAGGCCTCGGCGGAGACGAGCGCACTGGCCGCATAGGAATTTCGGAAACATTTTTTCGCCGTCG
>CAYSNA010000575.1:0-3255 GCA_964432185.1 uncultured Cytophagia bacterium | reverse complement strand
GTCAAATGGACGCTGTTAAGTCGTGAGGACCGCAGCGGTTTGCTGATTGTGGCGAAAGACGAGATGAACGTCAGCATCAATCCGTACGAGAATCTGGATCAGGCGTGGTATCCGTTTGATCTCAAACGGAGTGACCGCGCCACGCTGAACATCGACCATAAAGTGACCGGCGTCGGCGGCACGCCCATTCAGGTGCAGGCGCCGTATCGCACCTATCCGAATCGCTATACCTATAAATTGAGAATTCGTCCGGTGACGCAAAAAGATAATATTGCAACGATTGGGCGGGAAGAATTTTAAAAACACAGGACACGGAGCCCGAGGATGAAAGCAAAAACACGAATAAAAAATCTATTATCCTGCGGCATATCGTTTAACTTGATTGACGTTTGAGGAGACCAACCATGCAATTTTTAAAAAGTTTTGTATTTTTCGTCATTTTATCAGTCATCAGCTATGCGCAAATTGATCCGAAATTTGAAACCTATCTCGCCGCGGAACGCGCCAACCTGCCGGTCGAGGGTGATTTGCTGTTTGACGGATCGTCGTTGAGCGTCTATCGTTTTGGCGGCACCAAAAAGTCCGTTGATGTGGATGCGGATTTACCGTTCGGAAAAGCCCTGCAACTCAGCATCGCCAAGCAAGGCGCCAATGCCTGGGAACCGCAATTTCAGACGCCCGCGAACGTCGCGCCCTTGAAAAAGGGTGACCTGCTGTTTTATATTCTTTACATCCGCTGCGTTGAATCTTCTCAACCCGACAGCAATGGCATGGGGCATTTTTACATTCAACGCAACAGCAGTCCGTGGACCGGGCTCGGCAGTTTGAATATCACCGCTCGGCCCGAATGGCAAAAGTATTATATCATTGGCCATGCGGACGAACCGTTTGAGACCGGCACCATGGAAGCCACCATTCACCTCGGTTATTTCAAACAAAAAATTGAAATCGGCGGATTGATCGCCTTGAATCTCGGCCAGGGCATAAACGAGCGCGATTTGCCGACCACGCCAATCTACTATGAGGGTATGGAGGCCAATGCGGCCTGGCGGACCGAAGCGCAGGCTCGCATCGACATGCATCGCAAAGGTGATTTGACGGTGCAGGTGAAAAATCAAAATGGTGAGGCGATTAAAAACGCGGTCATTAAAATTGAGATGCAAAATCATCAATTTCAATTTGGCTCGTTTTTAAGTGATTTAATTCTCAACAACACGCCTGAAGCAGATATGTATCGCGATGAAATTCGCCAGCTTTTTAACTGCGCCACAACGCCGTTTTACATGGGCGACGGCAACTGGGGCTGGTATCATTCGGATTACAATAAACAAATCTACAAAGGCATGGCGGAATGGCTGCAATCGGAAGGCATCCCGACAAAAGGGCATGTGCTGATTTGGCCGTCGTGGACATGGATGCCGCCGTTTTTTAAAGATCTCGAAAATGATCCGGAAGGTTTGCGTGCCGCCATTGAAGAGCACCTGGACACGATTGTGCCCATCGGCGCCGAGCGCGGTCTGGTGCAATGGGATGTGGTAAACGAACCGCACGTCAACCACGACGTGATGGACATTTGCGGCGACGAGATTATGATCGACTGGTACAAGCAGGTGCATGAGCTGCATCCGGAGGCGCGGCTGATTTTGAACGAATACAATATCATCATGAACGGCGGCGTGGCGGCGCACCAGGACGATTTTGAATATTATATCAAGCTCCTGCTCGATGGCGGCGCGCCGCTCGGCGGCATCGGCATGCAGTGCCATTTTGATGCGAACCTCACCGGCATCCCGACGGTATTATCGATTCTCGATCGTTATGCCGTGTTCAATCTCCCCATTCAAATTACTGAATTCGATATTGACATTTTGGACGAGCAGGCGCAAGCCGCGTACACGCGCGATTTTTACACCGCGGTGTTCAGTCATCCGGCAACGGACAAAATCATTATGTGGGGATTTTATGAGCCGCGCCAATGGAAACCCAACGGCGCCATGATCCGCGCGGACTGGTCTTACAAACCCAATTATGATGCCTACATGGATCTCATTTATGATAAGTGGTGGACGAATGAAGAAGGCTTGTCTTCTCGTGATGGCCTGTATCAAACGCGCGGTTTCCTTGGCGATTATAAGATCACCGTCGAGTTTGACGGGCACACCGTTTCAGAATCGATGACATTGTCAAAAGATGGCAGTCGCGTCGATTTGCAGATTCCAACCACGGCGACGAGTATTAACGATTTGCCCAATGCGCCCACTGAATACGGCCTGCAGCAAAATTATCCAAATCCATTCAACGCGTCGACGGTCATCGAATTTACTCCGAAAAAATCCGGTCTAGCCGAGTTTGTGGTTTACAACAGCCGCGGCGCGCAGGTTTTTTCGAAAAGTATTGAGGTGATCAAAAATGTTCGCTATCGAGAGGATATGCGTTTTGACACGTTAGCGACAGGCATCTATTTTTACTCGATAAATATGCCCGGCGACAAGGCGTCCATGAAAAAAATGATCGTGATGAAATAGAAGAACACAACTGTTATCTGTCGCACACCCGCAAGGTGTACGACAGATAACATCCTACTTTTCAACATATGACGGTACGTGTACCCGGTTGAACTCGCCGCCATTCGCGGTACGAATCCAGGTTTCAAAAGCTCGCTCGTTCATGGTCAGTTCGATCACGCGTGCGCCTTTATCGAGCTCGCCGTACGAGTCCCAGCCCGAAGCGCGGCCATACGCCAGGCAAATGCCATGCAGCAGACCGATATAGTCATTGACGTGATCATGCCCGACAAATGTGCCCATGACATCACCGCACTCCAGCATGGCCGTGAACATGCCGGAATTTATTGCGGGTGAACAGACATCTTCGTTTTTCACGCCCACCCGCAGACTGTCAGACTCCCACACATCGTTATACTCCGGCAGCGGAATGTGAAAAAACGCCAGCGCCGGTAACGGCCGGTTATTTTTCGCCCGGGTAAATTTTTCGCTTTGCTGCCGATACCACTGGATTTGCGCAAAAGTGAACCAGCCGTACGAGCCGACGCCGTCAATGGTGGTATAAGCGTTCGAATCCAGACAATATAGCAACAGGGCGTTTTTTTTACGAGTCGGATTTTTTATCTCCAGCACATAATTGCCGCCGCCACCGATGGCCTTTGGTCCGGCTTGCACAAGAGAAAAAGGCAGACTTTCCAGCACTGTGATGATCTGTTGCCGCGATAAATCATATTCGTCATCGTGATTGCCA
>CAYSNA010000574.1:0-3258 GCA_964432185.1 uncultured Cytophagia bacterium | reverse complement strand
AGTAGATGTGCTCTACCAACCGCCACGCTTTGGCCGTTCAAAGAACAAAAATAATCATTCCGGATGGGAATGTTGGAGACTGCCAAATTAATCGATGTTTTATTGATCAATCTCATCTCATAACAGAGGGATGTGAACTATGAAAAAGTATCAAACCGGATTTGTTCTTGTGATGGCAGCACTTTTGTTGTTGCCGGCGTGCAGTCTTGTGCCGCTCACCGGAAGGCGTCAGATCTCACTCGTCTCGGATGCTGACATGTTTTCCATGAGTTTTGTCCAGTATGATCAGTTCCTCAAGGAAAACAAGCAGAGTACGAACACGGCGCAGACGACTATGGTGAAGGGGGTCGGCAGGCGCATCCAAAACGCCGTGACAACCTATTTCGCCCTGAATAATTTGTCCCAGGAGCTAAATGGTTTCGAGTGGGAATTCAACCTCATCGAAAACAAGCAAGTCAATGCCTGGTGTATGCCGGGAGGGAAAGTGGTGGTGTATTCCGGAATCCTTCCAATCACCCAGGGCGAGACTGGTCTGGCCGTTGTAATGGGGCACGAGATCGCTCACGCCGTGGCAAAGCACAGCAACGAGCGGATGAGTCAAGCGCTGCTCGCCCAGTTGGGCGGACAGACGCTTGCCGTTGCGCTCCAGGAGAAACCCCAGCAGACTCAAGAGCTATGGATGGGCCTTTTTGGCGTCGGGGTCCAACTTGGCGCAGTTCTGCCGTACAGCCGTCTTCAGGAGGGTGAAGCTGATCACCTGGGCTTAATTTTCATGGCCATGGCCGGGTACGACCCCAACAGCGCTATTGAGTTCTGGCAACGTATGTCTCAGAATGCGGGAGCGAAACCGCCGGAATTTCTGAGCACGCACCCCTCCGACGCGAATCGGATTCGGAAAATCAAATCTGAGATTGCAGAGGCAATGACGTATTACAAGAAGGTGCAGTGAAATGCGATATGGTCATGTCTCATATAATCAGTTTTCAGAGCTCAAATTCCTTTTGCTTTGGGATGGCTTTGTGGTCGTTCAAAAGAACCAGCTCCTTTTTCATCCCTTTGGGCGATTGTTTTTGAAGCAGAGTTTGATTACCTCTTTATTTAAGAAAAAGGGTGACTATTTAATAAAACAGGTTTTAATCATCAACGACATGGAGGTTTCAAATGAACAAGCTCAACATTAAAGGAAACTGGAATGAAGTCGCAGGTAAACTCAAACAACAATTCGCCAACCTGACAGATGATGATTTACTCTATGCGGAAGGTAAGGAAGAAGAATTGTTAGGCAGACTGCAGCAGAAGCTTGGAAAAACCAAGGAAGAAATTCACAAGCTGTTGGAAAAATGAATTGCGCTGTAAAGAATCACCACCATTGGATATGGCAGAACAAAACCCGCCCTATTTGAGGTGGCGTCCGGTGACATTCATTCAAAAGAAGCGATGGCAAACATACGCGTTCTTTCAAGTGGTCGTCAATCAGGTACATTAAATAACGTAACATATTTGGAATTAAGTTGAGAACAAGAGGTAATTTTATGTGGAAGAAAACATTGCTGATAATGGGGCTAATTGCTTTAATCGTCGCCCCGATAAATGCACAGAGCGTCGGATTGGGCCCGCAGATTGGCTATTACAAAGCCCAGGATGCCGACCAGGGCAATTTTATGGGCGGTGTCGCCTGGCGGTTCAAATTGACACCGATGTTTGGTGCCGAAGCATCTATTAACTATCGTCAGGAAAGCTATGCGAACGACGTCTTGATAGTTCGGAGCTGGCCGATAATGGTGACCGGTTTGATTTATCCGCTCCCTATTGTTTATGGCGCCATGGGTTTTGGTTGGTATAGCACGACTTTCGATTATGATCAGAACAAGTTCTCGTTTCTTGAAGACGAGACCACACAGAAAGTTGGCTGGCATTTTGGCGGCGGTGTGGAACTACCCGTCAGTTCTAATTCTAAATTGATCGGTGATATTCGCTACGTCTTTCTGGATTATGATTTTAAAGAAATCCCCGGCACCGGTGACCTGGAAAGCAATTTTTTTGTCATTACCGTTGGGTACCTGTTCGGTCTATAATCGCTGACAACGCTGAGTGGACATTACGTTCGCTCAGCATTATTTCCATTGCTCAATAAATAGATAACCATTTTTTAGTGAGGAGTAAATACATATGCCATCGAATTGGGAGAATATCAAGAAGAACGTGAAAGACGAACTGTCCGATGCGGCGAATACGACCAAGAAATACTTCAAGATTGGAAAGGGCAAGGTAGACGTGATGAACATTAATAACTCGATGAACGATACGTTTCGGGAGTTGGGCATCGCAGTCTACAACCAGATCACTGAAGATGTAAAGGGCGATATCCAGAAAAACCCAAAGATAAATGGCTTGATTGCAAAGGTGACGGAGCTCAAACAATCTATTAAAGACGAGGAACTGGAGATCGAGGAGATCAAAAAAGGATCCGTTCCACAGACAAAAACAGAAGAGGATACAGATAATCCTCACGATGTCAAGGCCAAGAAAAAGTCCTAGTCCACACAGGGAAAAATCCAATAAGGCCAAAGTCGGTGTTGTTTTGTCTGGCATTTATAAACATAAGACGACACAGGTGCCTGAAAAGAGTGGCAATAGATAGAAGTCTAGTTCATCCAAAATGACAAGGTTGCGGGATATTGATCCATCCAACGGCGGCGAGAGCAAAAGCAACCATGGAATGCTGCTCCATCTACATCACTATTTTTTTTAACAAATCAAAAAGGCCGGAACTATGAAAAACTATATTTTTATCGTTGCTATTATAGGGCTTATAACAGGCATGTTCTTGACAGGCTGTGAAAAAACGTCAGAGCAAACACTCAAAGCCGCCAAAGAGACTATCGGGGACGCTAAACAAGAATTGAACGATGCTCAAGCCAAATTTCTTGCAGAATGGCAAACCTTCAAGAGTGAGTCTGAACAAAAAATAGCGGCTAATGAAAAGAGGATTTATGTCTTTAAAGAAAGGATGGCAGAAGCCGATTACCAGTTCCAGGCAGAGTACAGTGAGAAAGTGACAGCGCTGGAACAGAAAAATCAAGTGCTGAAGAAAAAGTTGGCTGAATATAAAGATGATGGACAAAGCAATTGGGAAGAGTTCAGGACGAACTTTAGTAATGATATGGATGGAATTGGAAAGATAATGAATGATTTATTCACTGATAGTTGATAGGTGCACGATAAAAAAATGAAACTGGAATTTTAAAATTAATGGGC
>CAYSNA010000573.1:0-3262 GCA_964432185.1 uncultured Cytophagia bacterium | reverse complement strand
CGTGGATTTCGCTACCGTGATGAAAATATCATGCAGAATAGTGAAATGATGGGGCGTTTTCATCCCTTTGCCGAATTGCTGGAGAATGACAGTTTTAAAAATTTATTTATCGAACGTTTGATCAATTACAGCAATGACATCTTTCAGGCCGAAAATCTGATCCCGCTTTTGGACAGCTTGCAGGCCACTATCGCGGCAGAAATCCCGCGTCACAGCGATCGTTGGCGGGACGCCTGCGGCAACGGCGTCTGCGGCATCAATTCGCTGGACGATTGGAACAGTGCTGTTGACGACATGCGGTCGATCGTCCGTCAACGTCAGGCTGTTGTGCTGGATCAGTTGGCCGATTATTTTCGGCTTGATTCGATGGTCGACCTGAGCATCCGCGTGCAGGAACCCGGTTACGGCATTGTGCGGATTGGTGAAAATACAATTATTACTGATACGTTTAACGGCCATTATTTTGAGGATACCGTTCTCAACCTTGTCGCTCAACCGAACGACGGTTTTCAATTCGAGGGATGGCAGCAAACGTCATCCTCACAAAAAACGCTGGTGCCCCGCGGCGCGGTGTGGTCATATTTTGATCGCGGCTATCAACCCGCCGATAACTGGATGGATAGAGATTTTGATGATTCCTCTTGGTCCTCAGGCCCGGCCGAATTGGGGTATGGCGATAACGATGAAAATACCGTCGTCAGTTATGGAGGCGATGCCGGGAACAAGTTTGTGACCACCTATTTCCGCACTTCGTTTTCCGTTGACGGTTCGCCGGATGCCGATCAATTAGAGCTCCGCCTCAAGCGCGATGACGGCGCGGTAGTCTACCTGAATGGCGAGGAAATCATCCGCAGCAACATGCCCGCTGGTCATATTCAATACGACACATTTGCCAGCGAATCCGCCGGCGACGAAGATGCGTTTATTGACTTTTCCGTCGATCCGACCAAGCTGACCAGCGGACAAAATACGCTGGCGGTTGAAGTGCATCAACGTTCCTCATCCAGCTCGGACCTCAGTTTTGATCTGGAACTCGAGGCCGTCAATACATCCGGATCGGGCGGTTTTGTGTCGAGCGATCCGTTTTTGCAGCTTTCGCTCACGGATCATCAATCGCTTGTCGCCGTTTTTTCGATTAATTCAACAAACGAATTGCCGACGCAAATAACCAGCAATAGGACACTGACCGCCGGCAATTCACCGTACCTCGCTTTGAACGACGTAATCATTCAGTCGGGCGTTACATTAACCTGTGAAAAAGGCAGCGACATTCTTTTCGCATCCGATGCCGGCTTGATAATCAACGGGCAATTGATCGCCAAAGGCACGCCGGACGCCCCGGTCAAATTGCGCGGTTTGGGCGACGGCCGCTGGGGCGCGATTTGTTTTGAGGGGGCCACCGGTCCGTCCGAGTTGTCGCATGTCGTCATTAACGGCGCGACCACCGGCCCGGATGCGGCACGCTACAAAGCCGCCGTCTCCATGTGGTCATCCGACGTGACACTGGATTTTGTCACGATCAAAAATGTCAATCAACCGTTGTATGCGAATGGCGGCGACATCATTCTCATCAACAGCGTTTTGGACGGCACCGGTTCCGGCGATGATATTGCCAATATTCAATACGCCACGGCGCGCGTTGAGGATAGTCATCTTTTCGGCAACGGCGAACTTGATTTTGATGTCGTGCACAACGGCATCATTCGCAACAACCGCATCGATATTATCAGCACCAATTCAAACCGCGACGGCATAGACATCGGTGCATCCGATAATGTTATCATCGAGAATAACCAGATTTTCAACTGTCCGGATAAAGGCATTTCCATCGGCGAAGGGTCAAAGAATGCGATCGTTCGCCGCAATCTGGTGGTGAATGCCGCCATGGGTGTGGCCGTTAAAGACGATTCGTACGCCATGATTGATCACAACACTTTTTATAATGCGGATGCCGGCATTGCATGTTACGAGAAAATCGCCGGACAAGGTGGCGGGTTTGCCATTGTCACAAATTCGATTTTTGCCGGTATTTTTAGCGACGAGTTTTCCCTCGACGCCACATCGTCGGTGCAAATGAGCTATTCGTTTTCGGAAAAAAATATTGTGGATGGCGTCGGCAATCAAACCGGGCGTGCTCATTTTGTCGATCCGGCGAGAGACAATTTTTTTCTCAGCTCTTTCTCGCCCTGCATTGATACGGCCGATCCCGCTTTTGCCCTCGACGCCGACGGCAGCCGTTCGGACATTGGCGCGTTCTTCTTTAATCAGGGGCCGATCAATACAGATGGTTTGGTCATCAACGAATTTATGGCGGATAATACTCAAACGCTGGCGGATGAAAACGGCGAGTTTGATGACTGGATTGAGCTGTATAACGGCGGCAACTCGGCCATCGATGTGGCTGGATTGTATCTCTCGGATGACGCCAACGCGACGACTTTGTGGCGCATCGCCGATTGGGCGCCGGATTCGACGACCATCGCGCCCGGCGGTTTTCTTCTGTTATGGGCCGATGAAGATTCGCTGCAGGGCGTTCGACACGCCGGATTTAAACTGAACGCCGAGTCCGAGAATATTGTTTTGGTCAAAGCGAACAAAGATCGAAGCGCCATAAAAGTGATTGATTCCATTGTCTATGCCACACAACAGCCGGATGTGTCGTATGGCCGGGCACAAGACGGTTCGTCCGAATGGCGCCACTTTACCGTGGCCACGCCGGGCCGAAGCAACACGGCAACGGGATCAGCGACCAGTCAAAACGCACTGCCCGCGCGTTTTTTCGTCCATCCAAATTACCCGAACCCGTTTAATCCAATAACATCGATCACTTATGAGTTGCCAAAAACATCATTTGTGACAGTGGAAATCTTTAATGCGCTCGGACAGCGCGTGCGCGTGTTGCTTCACGAAGAACAGGAGGCGGGTGTTTTTACCATCAGTTGGGCTGGAGTAGATGACATGAGACAAAGCGTATCGTCCGGTTTGTATTTTTACAAAGTGACCGCCGGAGAATTTTCAGCCATCAACAAAATGATGCTGCTGCAGTAGAAGGTGATCGGCGCTGTCAGTGCATCCGCTCACGACCGGTTTCGCCGTCGGTTTTACACCGACGGCCGGTTTGTAAAAGTTCGAAAATAAAAGATCATCCCGATCAGGACCACAGCGCTCACGCCGGCCGCCAGGAACATTACTTTTTGCATAGGCATAAAGTCCGACAGCAAGCCGATGCCCAGATTGCCAAAGGTGATGCCGCCGCCGACAT
>CAYSNA010000572.1:0-3271 GCA_964432185.1 uncultured Cytophagia bacterium | reverse complement strand
GGTGGCGCCAGCGATCAAGATATTTTGCTGCGGATTCGTGAACTCGAAACGCAATACAATTACTGGTTTGGTTTGGGCTTTGAGTTCACCTTTGGTTCGATTTATAACAACGTTGTCAATTCTCGATTTGGCAATTAAAAGGCTTTTCCGTAAAACGCATGCTTTACCGCCGGGAACGCCGAGGTTTAGAATCCCTTGGTTTTCCTCTGCGCGCCTCCGCGTTCTTTGCGGTTAATTTTTATCAAAAGCGCTTGCAGTGTTGGCTGAAGAGTTTACACTGTCAGAATATTTTAATAATCAGCTTGTTTAAACCGCGTGCGTCAAGCTCGCCATTTTCCACATTGATTTTTTCCTGCCCGACAAAAGAAAAAGTGGATATTTTGATGGCACCGTGCATCACCTCAAGTCTGACCTTGTCCGGCTCAATCGTGCACGTACCCCAGGCGTAGCCGTTGGACCAGAACCACGTTCCCTGTTGTTTTTTGAATTGAATAGACTCATCGATGGCGGAATAATGAAATCCTGTGAGCGCCAAAACGCTCACCCACGAGGCCATGGCGCGCGCATAATGATGGCCGCATTCGGCCTCGTTAAACGGACTGCGCTTGGCGCCGTCATAACGATCGCGGATGTTTTGCATCACCTGCACACCTTGCTCTTCCATCCCTTCGTAGATCATACCAATAGCGGCGGTGTATTCAAATCCGGTCATGACTTCGGAAAAATAGGGAAACGGAATTTTCGGACGGCCTTTCGGCCAACTGGCCATCAACAAAGCGGCCTCGTCGCCCAGCGCGTAGGAGCGCATATTGTTAAAATGGTCTCGCATGCTCGAACGCGAGTTGTACATCAAAATGCTGCGCAACGTTGTTTTGATGTGCTCTGGCGGCGCCAGGTATCCCAGGTTGCAAATGTGCGCCATGTATTGGCCGACAAGCTGATCCACAAGACAGCCTTTGGCCAATTGATAGTTCGGCATGTTTGGTGACGTATAATCGGTAATTTCCTGTTTGGTGTGCGGGCCGAGCACCCTGTGTTCATAATATTCGCCGTTAAAAAGATGGTCGTCCGTCCATCGGCTGCCGGATGCATAGATGGCAGCACATTTTTGTGCAAACTTGATATCGTTCATCGCCAGCGCCATCTGCTCCGCCGCTTTTAGCGCGCCGAGATACCAGAACTGCATTTGCGGATTCGGCCCGGAATAGTTCACATCCATGGTGTTGTGCTGACTGCCTTCCATGACGCCATCAGCATTTGCATCCCAACTGTTGTCGAGCCAGGCAAACGCGAGGGCATTTTTTACATTCGGCCAGCTTTTTTGCAGAAAGGCCGTGTCGCCCGAAAGCTGCCAGTCTCGATACATTTTCATAATCGTGCCCATTTGCCCATCGGCGGCGGTGCCGATCCACTGCGCCTTGACCAGCGGCAAACCGGCTCTAAATGACATGCTGCCATCCGCACGCGTGGCGAAATTAAATTCCACATCGCGCATGCTTTTAGCCAACTCGCCAAACAAAAAAGCGGTTGCCTGCTCATAATTCCATACGTGTGTGCAGGAGCCGGCGCACGAGCCGTTCACGTCCATACAGCCTTCCCAGCCCATCATGTGGCCGCTGGGCAATCGGAACACCGTTTGCGACCGCAGTGTGCTGAGATTGAACAGGGCCGCTTCCTTGACCACTTTGGGAAAATCCGAACTGAGAAATGTGTTGACAAACTGAAGCGTCTGGTTTTCGAGATTTTTCAATTTTGGATAGGTGGCGAGAATTACGTCCCGGGCATCGCTATACTGAGTTGTATAGTAATTGCCGACAACTGTGTCTGCCCACGCTTTACGATTCGGAAAATGCCAGGTGAGAAAAAACTGAAACTCGGCCTTTCCGTGTGCAGGAATTTTTTGTTGAACGGACAGAGACGCCATCGGGTCATTTTCAACCTGCACCTCTTTTTCGATCAGATTGCCGTCGTCACTAAAATCATCCCAAAAATCGAGAATGGCATTGCTCCAGTCATTGCGGATCGATGACGTGCGATAGGTGACACCGGAGGACGCGTCCGTCGTCAATGTCATAGTTCCCCATGCCGGATCATCTTGTGCCACTTTGCCGGGTAGAAAACTGATCCCGCGCACAGTGCCATCCACAAAAAATTCATTTACATTGTCAACAGCGCCGTCATAAATCTTGTCGCCTTTCCAGTCGAGGTGATATTTACTGCCGTCTTTGCCAATAAAGTTGCGGATGGAACCGCAGATCGAAACCGTCAGTGGTTTATCGGTTTTATTGAAAACCTCATAGCGCAAAATGGCAATGGGAATGCCGCTGGCATCGGCATCGCCGGGAACCAGCGGATTGAACGCCTTGATTTTCACATCAACCGGCAGATTGTCATCCGACAGGGTGACAATGCCAAATGGATACGCGGCATCAAACGTGGCTTTTTCAAAGCGCGGAATACCGTGGTGATCAACCGGTCGGCCTTCCATATGTTGATATTCAAAATCGAACAGCGGGCCCATCAGACCTTTGGTGACACTGTTGTCGCCGTCATTTATATAAATGGCAAAAAACGGCGCGTCGTTGCCGGGCGTGACGGTGCTGAAACCTTTGCCTGGGCGGTTCATAATTTCCCAGTCCACCAGACAACCGCGGCCGCTGAGAGAGACCGTACCGGTGCCAATGCCGCCAATGGGCAAAGCGATTTTGGCGATGTGGTCTTGATCATAATGCTTGAGAATCGGCCACTCGGTTCTTTGCGAAAAAACCGGAGCACAGACAAGCAAGACACAAATGAGCAATTTTAAATTTTTCATATCCAGCGTATCCTTTAATGCAGCATGGTCAATTTTTTTGTTTCGATAAAATTACCCGCCTCAAGCCTGTAAAAATAGACGCCGCTTCGCAAATGGTGAGCCTCTAAAATCACTTTGTGAAGGCCAGCCTCTTTTATTTCATTGACCAGTCTTGTCACACAGCGGCCAGTCGTATCAAAGACCGTGAGTGATACTTGTTCTGTTTTGGGGATGGCATAATGTATGACGGTCGTGGGATTGAACGGATTGGGATAATTGCCGTACAGATTGTAATGTCCAGTCGGTATTGGATTTCTGCCCTTGAGCCCAACTTGAAGAGTGCCGTTATCATAAACGATGATATTGGAGGGCGCCGATTCCTTAAAAAAATAATTAATAGCGGTGACATAAAAAGAATCCACGGCATTCACGACCGGAAAGGAGAAACGTCTTTCATCAAACTCGGTGGTGCCGATC
>CAYSNA010000571.1:0-3271 GCA_964432185.1 uncultured Cytophagia bacterium | reverse complement strand
TTTTCGGTTTCCTGGGTTTTAAAATGAAGGTACATGCCCTTTTTTTCGCCATGCGCAAAAACGATCTCCCACTGATCAAGTTTGGAACAATCGAAATGAGTGTAGTCTTTACGCTGGTCACTAATGTATGGAAAAACATTTTTGTCATCGCCATCAATGTTCAGCGTTAAAAAGGAAAAAACGTTCATGCCCTCGGATTGCAGATAGTTGATGGCGCCGATAATTTCGGTGCCCTTGCCGTCCTGCCAGGTTGGATCGCCCTCCTGCCAATCCTGCGCATGTGGCGCCCAGGATTTGCGTCGATTGCCATTATTTGGCGTGTTATCAAAATCTTCGTAAGCGAGAAAATTTTCCGGCGCGTCAGCGCCCTGTTTCAAAAAGTAGTCGCCGGTCTCGGCAAATTGAAGGTAACGTTTACCTACGTATTGCAAGCGCCCTTTGGCGCGAAGGTCGGGATTGGTTTTATCGGACGCGATAATCTCAAACGAGCCGTTTTGCCCATCGAGTTCGGCGACTGGCGTGCCGTCATTTCCATCATCACTGACCGCAACCTTTTCTCCCTGGCGAAAGGAAACAGTGTAATTCCAAGCGCCGATGTCGTCGGGGCAAAAATGCACGCGCCATTTGTTCCCCTCGGTTGCCGAGGTATTCGCCGCGTCGCCATCAGCGGCAAAGTAGCCGGGCACGAGATAGGATTTGTCGCCATTGGAAAATGTGACATTGAGCCGGTAATCAAGAAACGGATTCGGCGTCGCGGTTTCCGATGACTGCGGCCCGTCAAACGTCAGGGTTACGGTGTGCCATTTTTTCAGCTCACCGGATATGGTTACAGCATTAGCCTGGACACAAAGAATAACGAGGATCAAAAACGAAAGGGCGGGAAAAATTTTCATGATGGACTTCCTTTTTTATGAGGAACTTTGTATGCATGATGTATTTTGAATTCAATTTAATAATATTGTCGAAAAATGCAAGCTTGCAATGGCTGCAAAGATGAAATAAAGTTTTCGTCCGAAACGTTAGAAGAGAGTTGAAATCTAATTGTTATGTATTGAGACAATCCTTTCCATTTCAGACACTTTCGTGATGTAATTGATCGTTTAACTCCTACATTTTCAATACTATCAGCCGGTTCGACTGGCACTGTTTTTGTCACCTTTTCAGCCAAAAATCAAAAGGTGCGGAGGTTTTTATGAAAGTGATTCGCTATACCAGTTATTTCATTCTCGTGGCACTCGTGGCCCTGCACGCGCAGAACATTCAAATCGAAGCCAATCCGACGACATCGGATGTGCAGACGTTCATGCTCAGCGATTTCAATTTTTCCGGGCGGGGAACAAGCGCAAGCGAACTGTTCACTCTGCGCGTTTCGAATCATTCCGGAGTGCCGCAGGAGTGCGACTTGTACATCCATATTTACGCCATAAATATGGGAACGCTCGCCACCGGTCACACCGATCCTTTTACCATCGAGCCGGCACCGAACGACATTTTTATCAGCAATAGAAATCTCTTCAGCGCTGCCCAGCAATTTTCATTGCAGGATTATCAAATCAATGCAGCGGGAAACGACTTGAAATCCGCGATCCTTACAACCGGGCGCTTGCCATCGGACACCTACATATTCCACTTTGAGTTGCGGCAGGCCGGCGTTTTGTTGGCAGAAAATGATATTCGTTTCATCCTCAATAATCCAAGTACGCTCGATCTCATTGCGCCCGGCATTTACGCTAACTCGGAAGACGAAGGCCTGGTCTACTCGGCCTACCCCTTGTTCCGCTGGGAATCTGACATCAGCACATTCAAACTGGTTATTGCCGAACAGCTACCAGATGCCATGGATGGAATGAGCCCGGAGGAAATCATGCAACAACGTATTATTTTCGAAGAGACCTTGTCCGTGCAAAGCAACATGCTCGGCTCCGAAACCGCCGTTGGCACCGTTCTCCCCTCCAACATGTTTCAATATCCGGTCGGTGGTGCGCGCCTGCTGGAAGCCGGAAAAATCTATTTCTGGCAACTGACTGGATTTGTCAAATCAAGCGGCGGCCCCGTGGAAATTCCCAGCGAAATTTGGAAATTTAAAATCGTCGGCGCGGAATCCGGGCAAAATCTGACGCCGCTGCAACAACAAATTCTCAACCTTGTGCGCGAACTTGATGGCTCGTTGCTGCAACCGGGCGGTGACTTGAATGGCTTTATCCCCACAGAAATTGTGACAAAAAACGGCGTTGTTCTCAAAGAGGCCGATATTGTGGACGAACTTGCTAAAATCGTCGACAGTGAAATAGAGTTATTGAACAAATCGGTCGAATAGGACGCCGATCCAAACTGAGGATGAAAAAATGAAAATTAAAAATAGCATGGCCATTTTACTCCTGTCGATTTTTTTGTGCGGCAGCGTTATCGCACAGCAGGCCAAAGAAATTGCTCTGGTCATCAAAGTCCAGGGAGAAGTCTTCGTCAAGTCCGAAAAATCCGATTGGCAAAAAGTGGCAAACGGGCGCCGTCTGCACAGCGGCGATTTCATTAAAACCGGTGAAAACGCGCTGGTAGCGATTGTCTTTACGGATGACAAAAGCATGATTAAAATCCGCTCCAACACGCAAATTCAACTGGATGGCGAACGCGACGAACAAAATATCAAAAAAACAGTTAAAATGACCTTGGGGCAAGTGTGGTCGAAAATCAATCCAAAAGGCAGGGGTTACAGAATGGTCACGCCGTCCGGTGTGGCGGCCGTGCGCGGCACCGAATTTTACTCGATCGTCGATGCGGCCGGTTCCACAACAATCATTGGCATCGAAGGCATGGTGTCACTGTTTAACCAGGTTGATAGTGTTTTAGTTACCGCCGGCACAACCGGCAGCGTTGAAAAAGGCAAAGCGCCGACTCTGCAAGACACCATCGGCTTCCAGCCCTGGGCCGAATCCGATGATACGGCGGATACGCTCGAAATCGAATTTGAAGACGCAGACGGTAACATCAAACAACTGAAACTGAAATATTAAGCGGGATGGTGATTTGAAAAGTCAAAGCAAAGTGAACCTGTTCGAGAGGACAACAACTGGTCTTCTCGGATTCAACAACATTAAAGCGATGTCACACCGTTTGTTATTTTATCAGGCGAAAATAACGCATGGTGTTGTATTAAAGCTTGTACTCTTTTCACTGCTCTTTTCTTTTCCACTTGTCGCTCAGGAAAGAATCGTTCACAATCCTCCACAAACGGCGTTTATCGGCGAGGCTCTCACCATTGAATGTTCGCTCG
>CAYSNA010000570.1:0-3280 GCA_964432185.1 uncultured Cytophagia bacterium | reverse complement strand
TGATCCACCGCGCGGACCGGACTTTCTCAATCCGACCGGTTCGTACGGTCGCACCTTTTCTGTGCCGGAGTACTGGAGAGACCAGCGCGTCTACCTGCATTTTGACGGCGTCAAATCGGCCTACTGGGTGTGGCTGAATGGCCGGTATGTTGGATTCGACAAGGGTAGCATGACGGCCGGCGAATTTGATATTACCGATTTTCTCAACGAGAGCGACAACAAACTGGCCGTGCAGGTGGTACGCTGGTCCGATGGCAGTTACCTCGAAGATCAGGACATGTGGCGGTTCAGCGGCATTTACCACCGCGTTTACCTGCTGGCGCAGCCGGAAACCTATATTCGCGATTTTTTCGTCACAACCGATCTGGATGAGAATTACCAAGACGCCACGCTGAACATCGACGTTGTGGTCAACAACAAATCTCAAACCGATTTAAAAAAATGGGCGGTCCACGCCTCGGTGTACGATAACAGCAAAACGGAAATCGCGGTTTTTTCATCACCGCTTAAAAGTTTGACAGCCGGCAATGAATCCCGGGTTTCCTTGGCGCGGTTGATTCAAAATCCGCAAAAATGGTCGGCGGAAAAACCGAACATGTACAGTTTGATTCTCGAACTTTTAGATGAAACCGGCAAGGTACGCGAAATTCTCGAAGAGCGTTTTGGTTTCCGGGACATAGAGATCAAAGACGCGCAGCTGTTGGTCAATGGCGTGCACGTCAAAATCAAGGGCACAAACCGGCACGAACACGATCCGTTCACCGGCCGCACCCAATCCGTCGATCGTATTATGCAGGATTTTAAATTGATGAAACAGCTCAACATCAATTCCGTTCGCACATCGCACTATCCGAACGATCCGGTATTTTACGATCTGGCCGATGAGTTTGGTTTATACATTTGCGACGAGGTGAACGCCGAATGTCATTACGCGGAAAATTATCTCGCGGCGCAGCCGGGTTGGGAGCTGGCGTTCATGGACCGCACCGAGCGCTTTGTGCAGCGCGATAAAAATCATCCGTGTGTCATCATGTGGAGCATGGGCAACGAATGCGGTTTGGCGCCGATCCATTGGGCCATGGCCGATTATTGCCGCGAGGTTGATCCAACGCGGCCGATTTATCATCAAACCAATCAGCCAAACGGTGATGCGCCGTTTGCCGATATTTGCGGCACGCGCTATCCGAGTCCGGCGTTTCTCGACATGCAGGCCGATACCAGTCAGCGGCCGATCATCATGGGCGAGTACAGCCACAACATGGGCAACGCTGTCGGCCATTTTGATGAGTACTGGGACGTCATCTATAAAAATAAAACCACGCAGGGCGGCTACATTTGGGACTGGGTGAACCAGGGGCTCGAGTTTGATCTGATCACCACGCCGGATGCCTCGCCCTTTCAGCATAATGTCGTGCTGCATGGGCGCCCGAAAATTGTCGAGGGAAAAAACGGCCGGGCCGTGCAGTTCAGCGGCATTGAGGATTTTGTCGAAGTGTATAATCATCCGGTTTTTAATATCAAAAATGACAAGGTTACCCTCGCCTGCTGGGTCTATCCGCGCGGATTCATTGGCAGCAATTCGTTCATCAGCAAAGATTCGAGCTATGCGCTGGAACAAAATTCGCAGAACGAGTTGACGTTTCTCCTCAAAACAAACAAGGTGAACGCGCTCTCGGTCAACGTGCCGCGCGATTGGGATTATAACTGGCATTTTATCGCCGGGGTCTATGACGGTGTTGAGATGTCGATTTATATTGACGGGAAAAAAGTCACGTCGCAACCGGCAAAAGGCAACATTCAGCGCTCGCGGCATCCGGTGAATATAGGCCGCAACCACCAGAGGCATCACGAACAGTGGCCGGGATTTTTGTCAAATGCTGTTGTGGATGACATAAGAATTTGGAACGATGCGCTTTCTGAAAAAGAGATTGAATCAGTTAGCCAGCAGTCGGCAGACCGCAATCGGCAGTCTGTGAAAAACGATTCGCAGACTGCCGATTCCGGACTGCGGACTGCAGAGCGCGGAAAGCCGCACGCGGAAAGACATCTACTTCTTTCCCTCAATTTCGATACAACCGCCAGCGCCGGCACATTTTTCTCCTACGGCGCCACGCCGCAGGGTTCCGGCACCATGGACGGCATTGTCAACGAGGATCGCTCGCTGCAGCCGGAAGCGTATCAGGTGAAAAAGAGCCACGAGCCGGTCAAAGTCCATCCGATCAATTTGCGGCGTAAAGATAAAAAGGTCATTGTTGAAAACCGATTTCATTTCACCGATTTGAGTGAGCTCGACACCGAGTGGGCGCTGTATGAAGATTTTGTCAAAGTGCAGGGCGATACCATCACCTGCGAAATCCCACCGCTGTCCAGCGACACGCTGACCATCCCCATTCGCGGCATCGATCTTATTCCCGGCGCAACTTATCGGCTGGTGTTGTCCTTTAAAACCAAACAGACCTCCTGGTGGTCTGATGCCGGTTACGAAGTGGCCTTTGCCGAGATGTTTTTTTACCAACCCAAACCGCGCGAACTGAATCGCGACACCTGCGCGCCGCTGTCCTTCCGAAATGATCCGGATAAAATTGTCGTGGCCGGCTATAAATTCGAGTACATTTTTGACAAGCAGGCAGGCGGATTTTCCAAACTGATCAAGGATGGTGTCGAATTCGACGGCATCGCACCAACGTTTAATGTCTGGCGCACGCCGATCATGAACGAGTGGTCCGAATGGGGCATCAAGGAATCGGAGGTGTGGTACAAACTGGGACTTGATTCTTTGATTCATCAGGTTCTAGCCGTTGATGCTTTTGAAAACTTTTCCAACGAAGTAAGAATTGTCTGCTCCGCCGAGTCGAAATCGGCTCTCAATTCGATTACATCATTTTTGCACACCTACACCTATTTGATCAACGGCTGCGGCGATATCATTCTGGAACACGATGTGACCTGCCGCACGGAATTCCCGGATTATCCCAATCGGGACATCCCGTGGCTGGCCAAACTCGGACTGCAATTCAAACTGCCGCACGATATTCAACACATCACCTGGTACGGTCGCGGCCCGTGGGAGACCTATCCCGATCGTAAAACCGGCGCAAAAATGGGATTGTATACGGACAAGCTGGACGAGATCAACATGCCGTACATCATTCCGCAGGATTTTGGCAATCGTACCGACGTCAAATGGACGCTGTTAAGTCGTGAGGACCGCAGCGGTTTGCTGATTGTGGCGGAGCACGAGATGAACGTCAGCCTTGATCCGTACGAGAATCTGGATCAG
>CAYSNA010000569.1:0-3280 GCA_964432185.1 uncultured Cytophagia bacterium | reverse complement strand
TTATCATGGTTCTAGGGATAGGATCATTAAAACTAGTCTAACCATTTTTGCGGATGTTTTTCTACAATACATTTGGCTTCTCCCAGACGAATACACTTGAATACTTAATCGGTTGTATTTCGATAATTCCAGGAATTGCAATAGGTACTTTTATTGTGCGTAGGACTAAACCTGGTCGTAAATATTTTAGTCGTTTAATTACGATAATAAAAAGCATGAGTAACAATAGTGGAGTTGATAAGGAATAATAACTACACCCGGAGACTGTCCCAAATCTAGTTGAAAGTTTGTAAAAAGGATGGCGGTTCATCCTTCCGATTCGTTAGAATCGGTTGGTTTTTAAAAATCTCTTTTAATAAGGAGAACCGCCATGAAAAAATCCTACCAGAAAGCACAAAAATCTAAAGCTAAAATTATCTCCCCTGCTGACGCCAAAAAGTTGACGGAGCATTTAGCGGCCAACGGGCAATTGCTGTTGCCGATGGTCGATCTGATCGAGCAGTCGCGCCTTGCCGTTGACGAGTTGATCGACGTGCTCGGCCGGGCGACGGTGGAAGCGGTGCTGCAACTGTCGGCGACCAATCTCGCCGGAGAGAAGCATCAGGGCCGCAAGGGCGGGCAGATCGTGCGCTACGGCGGCCAGCCGGCGACCGTGCCCTTGTCGGACCGCAAGTTGCGGGTGGTCAAGCCGCGACTGCGGCGCAAGGGCGCCGGGACCGGAGGCGAGGTCGAAATTCCGGCCTACGAGGCGATCACTTCCGGACCGGGGATGGGGGAGAAAGTGTTCGACATCCTGATGCGCGGAGTTTCAACGCGCAACTACGGCCACGTAATCAGCGAGATGGCCGATACTGTCGGCGTGAGCAAGTCTGCGGTCAGCCGGGAATTTATCGAGGAAAGCGCCGAAAAGTTAAAAGAACTTTGCGATCGGCGTTTCGACGGCGTCGAGGTGCTGATCATCTATCTCGACGGCCTGGTGTTCGGCGAGCATCACATCATCGCGGCGATCGGCGTGGATGCCGGCGGCTCGAAGCATGTGCTCGGCTTGCAGCAGGGCGCGAGCGAAAACGGCGCGGCGGCGACGGCGTTGCTGGAAAGCCTGGTCGAACGGGGCGTCGATCCCGAGCGGGCCTACCTGTTTGTAATCGACGGTTCGAAGGCTTTGCGCAGCGCGATAACCAAGGTTTTCGGCAAACACAACCCCGTGCAGCGCTGCCGCAACCACAAGGTCAAGAACGTCTGCGACAACCTGCCCGACGAGCTGAAGGATCAGGTGAAAGCGTTGATGAAGGCGGCTTACAAACTTGATCACGCCGAAGGGATCGCCAGGCTCAAAAAACAGGCCGAGTGGCTGGCGGTCGAGTATCCTTCGGCGGCGGCCAGCCTGCGCGAAGGGCTGGAGGAAACGTTCACCATCAACCGTCTGCAATTGCCGCCGACGCTGCATCGCTGCCTGGCGACAACGAACATCATCGAAAGCCCGAACGCGGGCGTGAGGCAGAAAACGCGCCGGGTCGGTCGTTGGCGGAACGGACAGATGGTATTGCGCTGGGCCGCGGCGGGGTTCCTGGCGACTGAAAAGCACTTCCGCAAGATAATGGGATATAGGGATCTGTGGGCGTTGAAAGCGAAACTGCAAGAGATCGAAAAAATGGTTGCCGACGGAAAAATCGCTGATCTTGACGACAAGGAACAAGCAGCCTAGAATGTCAAATATCAACCGAGCCGCCATCCACTTTCAACTGAAAATGGGACACCCTCATTCGATTTGTTCAATTCGCTATATATCCCGGAAGACAATAAAACGGATATTGAAATAAACGGAAACGAGATGAAATCACAATTAGATAAACTCCGTCAACTTGGCTATATCAAATAATCCATTCTGAGACATATAATGCAATCGTGCTAATGTGTTGTCATATTATAGACGGGACTGTCAACTTAAGCTCCAGCCGCCGCCGTTAGAGCCTACCCGGCCCAATCACATAACTATTTTTTAGGCGCAATTCACCTGCGCCAGTTCCATCAATTCATTCCACTGCGCGGCGAATAATTCGCGCCGCTCGCGATTGTGCGGACGCGTTAAACGAAAATATCGATACATCGCCTCAAACGCCAAACAAAAGACTTTCATTGATTCCAGATTTTTAAATCCCCGCATCGGCCGATAACGCTGCTTGATCGGCACATGACTGCTCTCGGCCTTGTTGTTCAAGCATTTCACTCGATGATGCCGAGCATTCGGAAACAATGTCTCCACTTGGTCGTAACCGTTATGGGCATCGCTGCGAATCGATTCCGGGTCCTCCCCGGCCACAGCTCGGCTGCGACGGAAAAACTCCTTGGCCGCAGCCTTGTCGCGGGTCTCCGAAACATAGATATCAATCGGCTCCATGTCCTGATCCACCGCCCGATAAACATAAACCCATTCGCCGTTGAGTTTCATGTATGTTTCATCGACATGCCAGCGCCAGCCAACCTTTCGTCTTTTTCGGTCCAGTGTGAGAGCGATTTCCGGACCGAACTTTAACACCCATTCGCGCGCTGTCTCGCGGGAAATGTTCACGCCGCGCTCTAATAATAGCTCCACAATGTCGGCATAAGAAAGACGATATTTCAAATACCAGCTGACGGCCAAAAGAATGGCCGCACCTGGGTGGCGATAACGAGCAAAGTTGAGCATGATGTTTGGTTCCCTCGTCGATTCAATATATAAATTCGGAGCCGAAATGATTATCACCTGTTAATCTGGTGAAAGTCAAGATCAGGTTAAGTTGACAATCCCCGCGCCGCGACAGATTTTTTCACCATCGAGGTTCTCACGTTGGGCGGCCTGGTTCGTTACCATGTTCTTTTCATGATCGAATTAGCAACGCGCCGAGTTCATCTTGCCGGAATCACTCCGCAAGCGGATGAAGAGTGGATGAAGCAGATCGCGCGCAATCTAACGGATGCGGTCGATGGTTTTTTACTGAATATGCGTTACCTCATTCACGACCGCGATCCGCTGTTCACCGCTGCATTTCTAAATATTTTGAAGGACGGCGGTGTTAATCCTGTGAAAATTCCCGCCAAAAGCCCAAATTTGAACGCCTACGCCGAAAGATTCGTGCTTTCTATAAAATCGGAATTCCTGAACAAAATGATTATTCTCGGTGAAAGGCATTTACGCGCGGTAGTTTCCGAATATCTCAAACATTATCATGCCGATCGATTTCACCAGGGGCTAGACGGTCGTCTGATTGAGCCGGATGAGACAGCGGGAAGGGCCGAAGGT
>CAYSNA010000568.1:0-3288 GCA_964432185.1 uncultured Cytophagia bacterium | reverse complement strand
GTGCCGCGTGAGCGTTCGATAAACGAGCAACGCTTTGCTGCCGATATTGACGCGATTAAAAAATATATCGCGCGCGGGGAAACTTATCAGGTCAATTATACGCATCGCTTGTTTTTTGATTTTTCCGGCGATGCGTTATCCCTTTTTAAGGCGCTTGTATACGATCATCGAACCGAATACAATGCTTTTTTGTTTTGGCAGAATTTTGCCGTGTGTTCGCTCTCGCCGGAGCTTTTTTTCAAACTGGATGGCGATCACATTATTTGCAAGCCGATGAAAGGGACGCGGCCGCGTGGCCGCTTTTCGCAGGAAGACGCTCAGCTCAGGGAAGAACTTTTCTCCTCAGCAAAAGATCGCGCTGAAAATGTCATGATTGTCGATATGATTCGTAACGATCTGGGTCGCATCGCCGAGACCGGAACGGTTCAGGTTGAAAAACTGTATGAGATTGAAAAATATCCGACCGTCTGGCAAATGACTTCGACTGTGTCCGCGACGACCCATGCCGATTTTCCGGGCATTGTCGCGGCGTTATTTCCGTGCGCGTCCATAACCGGCGCGCCGAAAATCCGCACCATGCAGATCATTTCCGAGCTGGAAACCTCGCCGCGAAAAATTTACACCGGCACGATCGGTTTGTTAAAGCCGAATCGTCACTTTCAATTTAACGTCGCGATACGAACGCTGTTGATTGATCAACAACAGCAACGCGTCGAGTACGGAGTGGGCAGCGGCGTCGTCTGGGATTCGAAAGCGGAGGAGGAATGGCGCGAATGTGACGTCAAGTCGAGGGTGCTGCATCGCCCGCGGCCGCACTTTGATCTGCTCGAGACCATGCTGGCCGAACCCGCGCACGGCATTTTTCTGCTGGACTATCACCTGGACAGGCTGCGTCGCTCCTCCGACTATTTTGATTATCCATTTGACGCGGACGCCATCAAACAATCACTGATTCAAATTGAGCATCCGGACAAACGGCAGAAAATCCGCCTGCTACTCTCAAAGACCGGTTCAATCAACATTGAACGATATGATCAACCCGAGCTGGGCAAAGAGCCGGTTCGACTCACGCTCGCCGAGAGCGCCATTGAATCGCAGGATATTTTTCTCTTCCACAAAACGACGCATCGGAAAATTTATGAAAAGGCGCGGAGCTCCTTGCGTGGCGATGATGTCGTGTTGTGGAATAAAGATGGCGACATCACTGAAACGACGATTTATAACATCATTTTGCAAATGGATGGAATATTTTATACCCCGCCGGTCATGAGCGGGTTGCTCGCCGGAACTTATCGCGCCTGGCTGCTGGACAGGGGAGAGGTGCGGGAAAAATCCCTGTCGCTGCAGGATCTGCACACGTGCGAGGCGATTTACGTCATCAACGCTGTGCAAGGCAAACGCAAAGCGATTTTGCTGATCGACTGAAAACGCGCCATCTCATCCGGGGCCATTGCCTTGTCACAAAAGAATCACGCCGATTTCAAATCTTTATCACATCGACTTTTTCGGAAACATTTTTCCAGTGAACGGGGTTCTAGTACTACAATTTTGACCGAATAAAGTCTTGGATAAAAATAATCCAGGGCTGATGAAATAAATGGAGGTTTAAAATGAAAGTACTACTCATCATCGTAATTCTTGTCGGAGGGCTTATGGCCGATACACAATATAATAAACTCACAAAAGAAGAAGAGTACGTTATTTTAAAAAAGGGGACGGAGCGACCGTGGACCGGCGATCTGTTGAATAACAAAAAAACCGGTACCTATGTTTGTGCGCAATGTAATGCGCCGCTCTATTCCAGCGCGGACAAGTTTGATTCGCAGTGCGGTTGGCCCAGTTTTGACGATGAGATTAAAGGTGCCGTCAAACGCCAGGTGGATGCCGATGGCCGTCGAACTGAAATCCTCTGCGCTTTTTGCGGCGGACATTTGGGCCACGTTTTTCTTGGCGAGGGATTTACGCCGAAAAATACGCGGCACTGCGTCAATTCTCTTTCGATGAATTTTATTGAGGATGGGCAGCCGCTTCCGACTGTTCTCGGCAAAACCGCCGGGAATAATGAAGCGAATACCGGCACCGCCATTTTTGCCGGCGGATGTTTTTGGGGCGTCGAATATCTGATCGAACAACAGCCGGGCGTCATCGATGCCGTCTCCGGCTATACCGGTGGGCATAAGGAGAATCCAACGTATCGCGAGGTGTGCAGCCATGAGACCGGCCACATTGAGGCGGTCAAGGTTACATATGATCCGCAAAAAACCGATTATGAAACGCTGGCCAAATTCTTTTTCGAGATCCATGATCCCACTCAGGTGGATCGGCAGGGACCGGATATTGGCGAACAGTACCGCTCCGTCGTGTTTTATGAAAATGAGGCGCAAAAAGAGGTCGCAGAAAAACTCATCACTATTTTAAAGGACAAAGGCTACAAGGTGGCGACCAGGCTGGAGCCGGCAAGCCGCTTTTGGGCTGCGGAAGATTATCATCAGGATTATTATGTGACGAAAGGCTCGTTGCCGTATTGTCATGCTTATACAAAACGATTTTAACGACATCAAAAATCGTATGCCCCGGTAAACTGGATCGGGGCATACGGTTTCGGTTCTACCGGGTTGGATCATGCTCCACAAGGTTTGTATCAAAATCAAAGCGCGAAAAGTTTAAATCCTGTCCATCGTCAAGCACATCAATAAAGTGATGAATCGTCGATTTCGGACGCTTGCCGATTTTCAGACGATTGCCGCAGTTGCCTTCGCAGGTGTAAATGTAGTTGTCATCCGGCGACAGAGTGACGACAAAACCGGTATGGCCGGTGCCGCTCGAATTGAGTTGAATGAAAATATCGCCGGGTTTGGGCTGCGATGTTTGTTTGTTCAATTGTCTGGCTTCCCGCCACATCTGTTGCACTCGAACATGATGCGTGCCGTTGATCGGCAGAAATCCAAGCACCTCGTTTAAGGCCCACGAGACAAAAGCACAGCACCAGGGCAAGGCGAAAAGCCCGGTGTCGCCCCAGTATTGGTTGATATCCTGACTTTTATTGGAGCCATCCGGCACTTCGTACACCGGTTTGGCGTGCTCTTCGAACAACAGCTCCAAAAGTTGTTCTCTCTTGAGGGTGAGATTGGCTGGCAGTTGTGGTCTAAAACCGTTTCTTTGCGCGTCGCCGCTTGGGTGTTTGAGCGCCCACCAGGTTTTCGGGCCAACGACGCCATCGGCAACCAGCGGCAAGCCATCCTGATCAATGTGCTGTCGCTGGAACAAAATAACATTATCGTGCGTCAT
>CAYSNA010000567.1:0-3300 GCA_964432185.1 uncultured Cytophagia bacterium | reverse complement strand
TGAGATTGCTTCGCTTCGCTCGCAATGACTTTCGGACTTTTTACGAATGCATCATTTAATCAGCAACATTTTTCGTTGTTGAATCTGATTGCCCGATTCAAGCTGATAAACGTAAACGCCGCTGCTGACAGAATGACCAAACTGATCCGTTCCATCCCACGCCACATGATGAACGCCCGCGGATTGTTCCGCATCCACCAGTGTTGTCACCTCTGTGCCGCGCATGTCAAAAACACGCAGCGTCACAGCATCTGTCTGTTTTAGATTATAGCTGATGGTCGTCGTCGGATTAAACGGATTCGGATAATTTTGCTCCAGTTCAAATGTCGACACCGATTGCCAGTCCGGTCGAACTTTGGTGTTCACGTCCATATTGAACAGACTATCGACTTGTTCGGGGGAAAGCGCATAATCAAAAATACGCACATCATCAATCAAGCCATTCCACGAGTTGCGATAGGTGAGTTCGTATTTCGCGCCGATGAGCAGTGGATCTTCAACAAAACCGATAGGATTACCCGAGGCAGCGCCTTCTTTATCCAATACACCATCAACATACAAATAGGCCGTATCCACATCGTAGATGCCGACAATGTGATGCCAATCACCGTCGTCAATCAAAATATCGCCGTACAAATTAAATGGCTGCGCTCCGGTTTCATCCTTTGCCTTAAAGTGGATGCCGTTTACCGTTCCATTGCCGCCGCTGTTGTTGCGTTCGAGGAAAAATCTGTCATTTTGAAAGATGATGCCCTGCCAGTCTTGGGTAAATTCATAGACCGCTACCCAGACCGAAAAGGTGAATTCGATGCCCAGTTGGTCAAAAAGTCCTACGGCGTCATAAACCGCGATAAAACTGGAATCATCGTTACATTCAATGGCGCCGCCGTAACGTCCGGCTTCCGGCGCCCAACGGGCCGTGCCGACCCATTCGCCATTAATACCGCCGGCGACATCCGTGACCGTTGTGCCTTCACTTTCGTCAAAATTCCAGTAATGAACGGGCGGATCCATCGCGTAAAGATTTGACAGTACCAGAAAAGTGAGGCACAAAATGAAAAGGTTTTTTGCAAATTTCATGAACTCCTCCTTGGTTGTACTTTTTTCCTCAATTAAACTGGCCCTTCCAGTTTAATTGGAGAGAAAAACATGGTTGCTATTTCTATAATATTAATAATGATATTAAATCGCAACATTTTATACAGAATCATAATCATTTGTGTTCGACATGAATTGAAAAGCCGGCAGGATCAAAACCAGAATTTTATTTGTCATTAAAAAACACCGCAGCCAAACGTCATGACAAGCAATCCAATGCCGGATTATATGCATTTGTTTTCCAGTTCCAAATTGATATATTAACGCCACTTTTTTTACAGGATACATATGGCACAGAATCAGAAAAAAGTCTCGCTCAATACTCTTTTCAATACATTAAAGCCCGGCGTGGCCAAAGAAGTGGCGGTTGTTCAAGTGTTAAAATCGCTGACGTTCAAACGCGTGTGGAATGCGTTTATCAATACGCTGTCTTTTATCATTTCGGGCATCAGCAAAAAAACAGTGGTGTGGGGGTATCCGCCCATCGTTAACGTAGAACCGACGAATATTTGTAACTTGCGCTGTCCATTGTGCGTCACCGGCAGTATGAGCATGGAGCGGCCGTATGGGCGCATGAGTTTTGATCACTTTAAAAAATTTGTCGATCAGGTCGCAGATAAAATTATTTACATCACGCTGTATCATCAGGGCGAACCGTATCTGAATAAAAGTTTTAACGATATGGTCGCGTACGCCAAGTCCAAAGGCGTTTATGTGACGACAAGCACTAACGCGCATTTTTTCACGCCCGAGCTGTCGCAAAAAATTGTCGAGAGCAAACTCGACAGCATGATCATTTCGCTGGATGGCGTGACTCAGGACACTTATGCGACATATCGCGTGCTCGGTCAGCTTGATACGGTGCTGGACGGTATTCGAAATCTTGTCGAAGCGAAGAAAAAAGCCCGGAGCAAAGTGCCGTATCTGTTTTTACAATTTTTGGTGATGAAGCACAACGAGCATGAAATCCCGCTGGTTAAAGAGTTGGCGAAAGAACTGGGCGTTGATCGCTTGCTGATTAAAACCACGCAGGTGATGACGCTGGAAGAGGCGAAAGAATGGCTGCCGGAGAATGAAAAATATCGCCGCTACGAGTTGACCGAGGATGCCTTTAAAGTCAAGCAGGGTCAGGGCGTCTGTCCGCGCGTGTGGATGACGACGCTCATTGACTGGGACGGCCAGGTCGTGCCCTGTTGTTTTGATAAAAACGGCGAACACGCGCTTGGTAATCTGGCACAGGATCAGGATTTTGAAACAATTTGGCAAGACGAAAAATACAGCGATTTTCGCCGCCGCATGTTGACGAATAGAAATTCTATTGACATCTGTCGAAATTGTAATTACGGCATTGGTTTGTTTAAATAGCCCGATGTCATCTGTCGCACACCTCCAGGGTGAAAGATAAATGACAATCTCTGTAATTACAGCTTTAGCCTGTTCACGTAGGAGAGGTGTATGGAAAACGAGATTCTGAACGATCAGTTTTATCAGGAACTCCGAAATAAAACGACTTATCAAAATCCTGAAAAACAACAAATTGCCCGGGACATGCTGGAGCGCTACACCGGCTCGTCCATCAATGATTTTCAAAAGTATATCCTGTTGACCAATTTTCGCAAGTACATGGGCGTCTTTGCCGAGCGATACGGGGTGGAAGTTCACACCGGTTCCGTTTGGTCGGCGGTGCATTGCGAGGAGTGCCGGGTCAGCATGATCGATTTCAAGATTGGCGCGCCAACCGCGGCCATGGTGATTGAGCAGTTGAGCGTGATCGAGCCGCAGGCGGTGTTGTTCCTCGGCATGTGCGGAGGCCTGCACGAGTCGCTGGTGGTCGGCGATTTTATTCTGCCGATGGCGGCCATCCGCGATGAGGGCGTGTCGCACCATTTTATCCCGCCGCAGGTACCGTCGCTGCCGACGTTCAAAATTCAAAAGTTCGTCAGTCAAATGCTGGTAGAGGAGGGACTCGATTACCGCACCGGCGTGGTGCACACCACCGATTATCGCTTCTGGGAATTTGATGATGCGTTCAAGAGAAAACTGTACGAGGAGCGCGCCATTGCCATCGAGATGGAATCGGCGGCGTTGTTTTCCGTCGGATTTGTCAGCAAGGTGCCCATTGGCGCGCTGCTGCTGGTGTCGGATTTGCCTCTGACAAAAGGCGGCATTAAAACAAAAGAATCGGCCAATAATGTGTTTTCG
>CAYSNA010000566.1:0-3301 GCA_964432185.1 uncultured Cytophagia bacterium | reverse complement strand
GAGCACATTTAGGTCGCACTGCCGGATTGTAAACGCGCCGGAAAAGAGAGCGAGCTCAGAGATGTCATCAACCGGGTTGGCTAATTCCAAATAACTGACTGTGCATTCGTCTGTCGCTTCCGTTATGACGTTAAATACCAGGCGCATGAGTTGCCCGCTGGTCTCAGGCAGCAGAGGTGTGGTATGAAAACCACCAAGCGTGATCTGCCCCGTGCTGTTTTCCGTGCCGGTGACTTGAATCCAGTCCGCCGTCAGATCGCCTTTTTGCGCTTCGATAAATGAAAGGTGCGTGCTGTCATAAAAAAGTTCAAGGCCAAAGGCATCGATTTTTCTATCTGATGCGTGCAGCAATACATCCGCAAACACGTTGTCGCCCGCACTGCCGACCATGGTGGTCATCTCAATAAAGGGCTGATTGACATCACCAATGATTATTGGGGCGTCATTGATCGCAAAACAAGATGGATTGGCGGCATCGCGAATTCGGATTTTACAGGCTTTGGTTGCTACATCCGGAACAATCCAGATAAAACATCCGGCATCGCCCAAATTGGTTGCAATGGACGTCCACACGGCGCCGTCATCTATTGAATAATCCAGGTTAGCGGTCGATTCACCGCTATGCCATTTTATAATGTGTGAATCACCGGCCTGCAGTCGGATTGCTTTTGACGGTCCCACAAGACGCAGGTCACACGACTGCATAAAAAATGTGCTGCTATAAGCCTGCATCCCTGCGGCGTCATCGACAAGTCCGGATAACATGATATGGCTGGCACTACAATTATTATCTATTTCTGACGACACCTCAAAAACGAGATTCATCAGGTTGCCAATGCTGCCGGGCTGTAGTGCCGCGGTGTGAAATCCACCCAGCGTAATAATCCCGGTTGTGTTTTCGACGCCGGAAACCTGAATCCAGTCGGACGTCAATGCTCCTTTTTGCGCTTCAATAAATTTCAAATGGTCTGTGTTGAACGTAAGCGACGCGCCAAAAGCGTCAAACGCTGTGGCGTTTCCGACCAGGTTGATCGAGAGCGTCACTCGTTCACCGGTGTTTCCATTCATGTTCGACAGTTGAAGCAGCGGGCCGCTGATACTGCCAATCGTAAACGGAGTATCACTGGTATCAAAGATGCCCGCATCGTCGGCATTGCTAACCTTGATGAGACAGTGCAACGATTCATCGTGCGGAACCACCCAACTGTAACATCCGGAATTTTCAATGTTTTCCTCAATGACCGTCCAAGACGCGCCGTTATCGGTTGACAGAAAAAGATCGACCGCGTCGCCTGTTCCGGGTATCCAGGTGATCGGATAAGAATCGCCAGGTTGCACGACGATTTTGGCGTTTGGGACGATGAGTTGTATTGGATCATCGTTTATATTTAATGCGTGAATTGTTGAGACAGAAAAAAGCTGAATTACAAACATTAACAAGATGCAGCTCGGCAAACCCCTTTGCTTGATGTCCATTATTCTATCCCGTTGTTTTTGAGTGAGCAGATGGCAAAAGAGAGGGATTGCGACAATATCGCAATCCCTTTGCATGATTTTTTATTTCAGAATCATCATTTTTTTGGTGAGATGCGTCGCGCCGGTGGTCAATTTGTACAGGTAGACCCCGGAGGTCACGGTCGCGCCAAATTCATCGCGGCCATCCCACACAACGTGATGACGTCCCATTTTGTAGGAGGCATCGATCAATGTTCTGACTTTTTTGCCGGTGAGATTATAAATGTCGAGTTTTACATGCGATTCCTCAGGCACGGCAAATCGGATATCAGTGCTCATGTTAAATGGATTGGGATAGTTTTGTTCCAGGCTGAATGAGGTGATGACCTCGGCTTCGGTATTGATCTTTGCGGCTTGACTTTGCGCATTCATCAAATCGTCGCTCGCTTGCACAACTCCAATGCTGCCGCTGCCGGCGGCGTCTTTTTTGACCGTAAAATGTAATTCAGCAACGCTAGCGGACGTGTTGTGGGAAATTTTTTCTGTATGATACCCGCCGACGAGCAGGGTGCCGTTGGCTGAAATTGAGGCATCAAGTGCAATCCAATCCTTTGTGAGTGGTGTTCGCGACAGGCCGGAAAAGTCTACGAGATTTTCAGGATACCTGATTTCCAGGCCAAAGGCTGACAAACCGGATGGATTGTCGAGTCTGATCGGAACTACAAGTTGTGAACCCGGAGCTGCTACCACATCCGTAAAAGAGAGGTTCGAATTTATACCGGATTTGGCCAGTTGCGTTGTTGGACATTCAATAGGTTGTCCGTTCAAATAATGTTCAAAAATTGTTAATGCATCACCCGGAGTGACCATGCCGTCGCAGTTGACATCGGCAGCGATGAGCGCGCACTCGCTGTTACAATCTGCCGGCGGTACCTGATTGTTTAAATAAATATTAAAAGCGCAGAGCGCATCGCCGGGTGTGATGGCTTCATCCATGTTTACGTCGCCAAGTACACAAGGTGTACCCCAGGTAAAGGTACCGCAATAACCGCTCATGCGTGATGCGTCATCCGACAGGTTGCTGATACCAAGATGGCTCTGAGTGCATTCACCACAAATTCTGCAAGTGATTTCAAACGTGACTGTTGCAAGGACACCATTGCTGTTTGTCGGCAGGGCCGAGGTGTTGAAGCCGCCAATGGTTACGGCACCCGCCGCGTTCTCGTTGCCGCTGACCTGAATCCAGCTGCTTGTGAGTCCGCCTTTTTCAGTACCTAAATAGGTCATATGAGTTGTATTATAACTCAATGTCAAACCAAAGGCATCAAACGGCGTGGTGTTGCCGTTAAGAATGATGTCCGCGGTTACGACCGAGCCGGCTTCACCAAAAATATCTGTGATACGCAGATAAGGCGTTGAACCGGAGCCGATGCTGAACTGGCTGCTCTCACCAAAAGAATTTAGATTATTAGCATCCGATACCTTGATAATGCATTGCGTGGAATTGATCGTCGGCGTGGTCCATTCGTAGCAGCCTTCATCTGCAATGTTAGCAGCGATGATTGACCAACTGGTGCCGCCGTCCTTCGAGTATTCGATTTTGACGTTTGCGGCAAATGGAGCCGGTGCCCATGAAATTTTATGTGTCGATCCGGCGTCCCACAATACATTACCTGCAGGCATAACAGACAAATCACTTGGCTCAACAATACTGAAAACATTACTTTCGTCAAAGCAACCAGAAATATCCGCATTGCTGACTTTGATTTTCGCTTGACTACAAATGTTGTCCGGAATTGTCCAGCTATAGGTTCCATCATTGGGTGTGCCGTGTACGATTGTAGTC
>CAYSNA010000565.1:272-3314 GCA_964432185.1 uncultured Cytophagia bacterium | reverse complement strand
ATATAATAGGGTTTCGGTGCAAAACCGGAAGTACACCCCATTTCTAAAATAAACCAGAGGAATAGTGGAAATATTATGAGATGCTTGAGCATTCTACTATCAGACATTCTTTTCTCTTGCATTTTCATTAAATTGCATTAATTTAAATAATTAAAGAATTTTAGCGATTATTCCGAATAAATTGTTGCCTTATTATGGGAAGGTTCCATGAAAGGAATTTTAGCCGGTTGTAAAACTTGTTTTCCACTTTTATTTATTGCGTTTATTTCCTTAGGTCTTTTTATCTACCTCGTCTGGCTATCGAAAAAAAATCCTCCAATATTTAGATGTGTCATAATTACATCAATCATTGTAATTTCAGGAACTCTTTTTTTTGAGCATATAGCTATTCCTCGATTTAAAAAGATATTTTTTCGACGAAATACAACACAAGAACAAGAGTGGATGATTTATGACACGGATCCCAGAAATGACACTTTTATCAAAGGACGCCTGACAGATCGTGAACTTAAAAAATTGGACGCAGTCTTGTTAAAAGAAAAAGCAAACGAAGGCATGGCATTTGACAATATCACACTTGAAGAGCTGGCCAAGTATGATCCAAAGATCATTGAAGCCTATTGGCGCTGGCGCAAATGCAAAGATATGCGGCGTTCCTATCATAAAACGATTTACCCGGATGAGCGCCAGCTTTACCACTATTTGCGTTAATATATTTCTTCACGGAACAATTTTAAAAGTATAAAATATAACAGATAAACCCGATGCGTTTCGGGTTTTTTCTTTTAATACGAGATTGGTATGAAGATTTTTTCCATCATCCTCTTGCTTACCTTGCCAATAACTCTTTTATCGACCGAGAAAAAGTTAAACGCAAGATTCTTGTTCTCTTTTGGCGAGAAAGGCAATCGCCCCGAGCAGATGTTCAAACCGCAGGGTGTTTCGGCTGATGCTAACGGCAATATTTATGTGGCGGACACCGGGAACCATCGACTACAAAAATTTTCTTCAGAGGGTCAACTCGTTTCTTTTATTGGTGGATTTGGCTGGGAACGCGAACAATTTCAATTTCCCATGGATCTTTTTGTTTACAATTCATTAGATATTTTTATTGCTGACTTTGACAACAATAGAATTGAACGTTATGACAAAGATTTGAATTCACTTTTGTCCTACTATTCAAATGAAAACTGGAATACAAAATATCAGTTTGAATTTCCAACATCAGTATGCGTCAGTCTGCATGGGGATTTTTTTATTGTCGATTCTGAAAATGATCGCGTCATCAAACTCAATGCAGCTTTTGAACCGCAACTGTGTTTTGGCGATTATGATTGGGGACAGGGAGTGCTGGAACAGGCGTCGCACGTTTATGTGTCAAAAAACGATATGGTTTATGTTACGGATAACGCGGCACATAAACTCCTTGTCTATGATTATTACGGTAACTATCTCTTTGACATCGGCGCCACGGTTCTAGCCTCACCGCGTGGTTTATGTGTAGATGAACATGAGAACATTTTTGTTGCTGATTCTCGCAAACATCAAATTTTTGTTTTCGACCGAAACGGGCATTTACTTTTGCAGCTCGGTTCGCGCAGCACGAGATTTGCAGGTTTTCAGGAACCGTCGGATGTGACCGTCGTTCGAGACAAGATGTACGTGGCGGATACGCAAAATCATCGAATTCAAATTTTTGAGCTTGAGTGGGAACAATAGAACTTGGCACCATTGCGGGATAAATCATGGATTATTTTCCTCACACTCTTTTTCTCCCCCGTTCTCTTTTCACAAATGAGCGGCAAACTCGAATCTATTCGCCTCTTTGAAAAAGACCTGGTCATTCTCGGGGAAGGACGTCGCGGGCCATATTTGTTGCCGGACAGTCTGATCATTGAACAGTCCGAAAAAGTATTTTTGAATGGCGAACTGCAATCGCGCGACACCTATCAATTTAATTACATCGATGGCGAATTACGTTTTTCCGAGTCCGTTGCTCAGGGTACAGAAATTCGTCTTTTTTACAAAATATTTCCCTTCACGATTGATAAAAATTATGCCCATCGAAAAATTCATCAACGGGTGTTTGGCGCGCCAACATCTGCCGCGGACGTGCGCCCGGTGAGTTCCGCTGCAGATGAAGAAGATTACGCCGCACAGCTCTCTAAAAGCGGCAGCATCACTCGTGGGGTTACCGTCGGCAATAATCGCGGACTAAAAGTCAACTCGGCGCTCAATATCAATGTCAACGGCAAAGTTGGCGACAATGTTGAAGTGGTTGCGGCGCTGACCGACCAGACCACGCCCATCCAGCCCGAAGGGACAACACAGAATCTGCAGGAAATTGACAAAGTTTTCATTCAGATCAAAACCGACGAATTGGCCGCCACCATGGGCGATTTTCAAATTCAGTACGATCAAACGCAGTTTGCGCAATACAACAGAAAATTGCAGGGCGCCATGGGCGAGGCGACGTATGACAATATTCAAGCGCGCGCGTCGGCTGCCATTTCACGTGGTAAATATTATTCAATGAAAATACAGGGGATTGAAGGGAATCAGGGCCCTTACCAGCTCACCGGTGATCGTGGTCAAATCGATATTATTGTACTCGCGGGTACGGAGCGCGTTTTTGTCGACGGCGACGTGATGATCCGCGGTGAGATGAACGATTACATCATCGACTATGCCGCGGCGCAAATAACGTTTTCCCGTAAACGACTCATCACTTCGGATTCGCGTATCACGGTCGATTTTCAATATTCGGATGAGCAATATCGCCGAAATCTTTACTCGGCATCAGTCAATACATCGGTATGGAAAGATAAAATTCAACTTGGCGCCATTTATCTGCATGAAGCCGATGATAAAAACAATCCGCTTGATTTTACGCTCACGGATGATTATCAGCGTATTTTGCAAAACGCCGGAGATGTACAAGCAAACGCGGCTGTCAGTGGCATCACCTATGTTGGTCCGGGGGAAGGCCGGTATAATCTCGTTGACAGTATTTATGTGTATGCGGGCGAAAAGCAGGGCGAA
>CAYSNA010000565.1:0-259 GCA_964432185.1 uncultured Cytophagia bacterium | reverse complement strand
TACAATATTACATTTTCTGACGTCGGGTACACTTTCGGCACCTACAAATATACCGGCAATGCAACATTTGAGTACGTTTCTTCCGAGCAGGACAGCGGTCGTTATGCGCCGGTCATCCTGTTGCCGTTGCCGAAAAGCCACGATGTGCTCGACCTGGCGCTAAGCTTTTCACCGCATCGGGCCGTCACCCTGTCGAGCGAATATGCGTTGAGCAATTATGATCAAAACACATTTTCAGAGTTGGATGCGGATGATAATA
>CAYSNA010000564.1:0-3315 GCA_964432185.1 uncultured Cytophagia bacterium | reverse complement strand
CGAGTACGACCTGGTCCACGAGGGCAACGCCGACGACATGGAGATGGAGCACTACTGGGAGGAGTGTCGCGGTATTGGCACGTCGTTTGGCTATAATCGCAACGAGTACCTCGATAACTATTCCACCTCGGAAGAACTCGTTCACATTCTCATCAACAAAGTGGCGCGCGGCGGCAATTTGCTGCTCAACGTTGGGCCAACGGCAGACGGCCGCATTCCCGTCATCATGCAGCAGCGCCTGAAAGACATGGGTGACTGGCTCGATGTCAATGGTGAAGCGATTTACGGCACGCGCAAATGGGTCGATATGCCGAAAGTGACGCCGGCAACCAAAACCTATTTCACCACCAAAGGCGATGATCTCTACGTGTTGTGCACCGAATTCCCGACAAATCCTGTTATTGTCAACGGTATAGCAAAAGGTAAAGTGTCCATGCTCGGATTTGATGGCACAATACAATCATCAACAAAAGGCGGAAAACTGGTTATTCAACCACCCGTCGTGACGCCGGCGACCAATCCCTGCGATTATGCCTGGGTCTTTAAAGTGGCAGGCGCGTTACAATAAGAGTATAAAAAAGTTCGGAGCCTTGCCGCTCCGGACTTTTTTATAGATTTAGCATCTCCAAGTTGCCGACGTTCTATTCTGATCTTGTCCTCCTTTTTCCTGTCTTTTTCGGGAGTGTTAATTATGCGTCTTTCCTTTTTGATCCTGTTTGCGTCTTTTTCACTTTTTGCTCAAACCGCGCGCATGTGGGTGAGTTCGGAACTCTATCCTGAAGAGTCGATCTGGTTTACCAATCCACCCGATACCAGCGAGATAGAATACAAGTTGACGCCGCTGCCGCTTGAAACAGGGTCGTTGACAAATGGCAGTTCCACACCCGTTGTGTTTCATGTGGATGCATCAAAATTCCACCAGGAGCTTCTCGGAATCGGCACGTCCCTGGAAGAAACATCCGTGTACGCTATTCTCAAAAACAAAACCGATGAGCAGGTCAAAGAAATTCTGCGCGCACTGATCGATCCGCAACACGGCATCGGCATGAACCTGTTTCGCATCACCATCGGCACATCAGACTTTTCCGATGGCCGAGCCGTCTCCGACCATCCACAGGGATTTTACAGCTACCAAGATGACCAAGATGACAACTTTTCGATTCAGAATGATATTGACCTCGGCATTCTCAAAGTGCTAAAAATGGCGATGCAAGTCGCGCAGGAATGTGAGCCGCCACAAGAGATCAAATTTTTCGCCTCCTGCTGGAGTCCGCCGCCGTGGATGAAAACCTCAAACAGTCTCATTGGCGGAACTTTGAAAAAGGGATTTGAAAAAGAACTGGCATCCTATTTCCGCAACTTCATCGAAGCGTACCAAAAGCAGGGAATTCTCATCCATGCGATGACGATTCAAAATGAGCCCAATTTTGTCCCGGATTCGTATCCCGGCATGAAGCTCGATTGGCGACAGGAACGCGATGTGGCCGTTGCCGTTTACGAGGAATTTCAAAAGCAACCCAAAATCGATACGAAATTGTGGATCATTGATCACAATTTTGAGTATTGGAAAAAAGCCGACAATATTCTCACATCGCTCGACAACATGGGCAAAAATTTTTATATTGATGCCGCCGCGTTTCACGATTACAGCCGCGCGCCGGCATCCAGCATGCAAAAATTAAAACAGCGCCATCCGGACATCAATCTGCAGTTTAGCGAAATGTCCAAATTTGGCGTGAGCGGCATGTATGATATTCAGCACTACTTTTGGAACGGCTCGCAATCCTATGTTTATTGGGTGACCATGAGCACGCAAACACCGGACGAGCACAACCAGGGCCCATACAATTCCATTGACATGTTGTCGCCGACCATGCTCATTCAACCGGACGGCGATCGTGCGGACTGGATCATCAACTCGGATTATTATCTGCTCGGTCAGTTCAGCAAATTTATTCGTCCCGGCGCAATGCGGCTCGACTGTAATAGCGGATCGCCGGATGCGCTGACGGCGGTGGCGTTTGAAAATCCGGATAATTCTATCGCCGTTGTCCTGGTGAATCAAACCGATCGGGATCAGGCATTTCAAATAGACCTGGACGATCAACACTATTCCGGCCAGGCGCCGGCCACATCCGTCGTCACGATCGTAATTCAACACAAGTAAAACAACACATCATGGAGCCCTAAAAATGAAGGTTCTACTTTTAGCGTTGCTCTTGAGTTTGACAGCCATAGCCGTCTCACAAACGGCGCCTTCGCCATCTCCCGTACCGAATGCGACGCTTAAAATTGAGCATGTGCATTATCGCCAGGCCGAGTGGGAGACCGACGCTTTGCAGGAAGAACCGTACGCCTGGCCCAATGAAGGCGGTTATGTGTTTGTCTATTTTACCAACGTGTCGCAGCAAAGCCAGTCCATCCGAAACTGGATCATGAATCGTCAGGAAGGCAGCCGGCTGCGGCTTGGACACAAACTGGCATGGGACCGCCTGCATCACAGCCATGTTGAACCGGGGCAAACCAGCGTGCTGGAAATTTGCGGCGTGTCAACGGATTTTCAACCGGGCAAGCCATTCGAATTTGCGTTTATCGGCGGCAACTGGCGGCCTAGCGGCGGCATCCGCACGACGCTGCGCGAGGAGCCGGTGCACATCAGTTTTATTCATTTCAAACCCGATATGCAGCAGATCGAGATTTTTATACGGAACAGCGGAACCAAAGCGGTCGAGTGCAAAAAAATACAAATTCTGGATAAAAGTCATTCGGAGATAACCTGGGCGAGTGAACGTCTCGCCGCATCGGGAAACACCATCGCCCGCCTCAAGGTGGATGCCCCGCTGAGTCCGGGAGAACTGGCCATCGTCAAGCTCACAATTGCGGATGAGTCGGGTGAACGAGACATCTATGCGCATCGGCGGGCGCACGCGGATTTTTTCCCAATCGGCACGTGGGGCGCGAACAAAAAAGACTATGAGTACATCCGCCAGCATCACGTCGATACCATTGTTAAAGGCGGCACGTCCGATGACGATTTTTACGCCGAGGACGCGGCGCGTTTTGGTTTTCGCACCATGGTGCATACCGCTGTTTATCCCCGCGTGGATGTGCTGCGCGATCTTGGCACTCACCCGGCGGTTGCGGCGTGGATGGTCCAGGACGAACCCGACTGGAATCGCACGCCGCAGCAAATTTTCACCTCGGTCGAAATGACGCATCAGTACAATTCGACCAAACCAACGATGATCACCCTGTGCCGGAACGGCAAGTTTTTTGAATTCGCCTTTTTGCCGGACATTGCCTGTCAGGATCATT
>CAYSNA010000563.1:0-3333 GCA_964432185.1 uncultured Cytophagia bacterium | reverse complement strand
AGCTCACGGTACTTTTTGCGCGTGTCGATGCTCATCTCAATGATGGCCTGAATAGTGGCGTTTAGCTCGGCCATCAATTTTTCATTTGGAACGCTCCAGCGCAGTCCGGGCATCATGGTGATTATCGTGCGATCTTGAAAAATTTGATAATGCAGGGCAAAATATGTGACATAGGGCAGACGAAAACCCGGCCTGCCGACCATGGAAATTTCCGGATAGATTGCCGGATGTGAAATCACAATATCACGACGTATAGCGCGCATGCGTTTGGTTTTTCGCAATATATAATCGGCGATTAAAAATAAAATTACGGCCCGCGTTTTTGCCCAGCCGGTTTTCGACATCAAAAAAAGAGAATAGAGTGTTGATAACGGAAACGCCGAGCGTTCCTCATGACACGTTTTCTTTTGAGACTGAATGGCCTGTTTTAACAGCTCCATTACCCGCTGACCATCCGGGTGCTTTTGATCCATATAATCGCAAAACGCTCGCACTTCCGGTGTCGAAACCACGGCGGTGGTCAAATCCATGTATCGATATTTCGACATGGTTAAGAACTGATGCAAAACCGGTGGTTCACTCGTATGTTCTCTGGCCGTTTTATATAGGGCAATGACAAATATCTCGATCGGATCCAGTTCAAGCTCGCGAAACAAACTTTGGTGAACATTTTCAAAAATAAAAGTCGCCTGTTGATCATCTTGAATTCTTTTGTAATCGTCGCGTGCTCTTTGCAAAAGTTGCGGATTGATCCACCAGGTGAGATGTTGGACATCGAATTCTTTAACGCTACTCTGTTGGACTGGAATCTGCACCTCCGCGGCATATCGACAAATTTCAGCAGCACCGCGCATCATCGAGTTGCCATCAAGATAGGCGCTAAAGTTACAGACAGCACAGGCTTTCGCATTAGCGGTGACCACCAACTGCAAACTCTGCCAGCTCCAGCGGTTCTCCGGATGTTTTGCGTGCGTATTTAAAAATAACTCGGAATCATTTTCCGGCCGCTCATCGAGATCCAAACAGAGTGTTAGGAAACTATGTTTCAGCTTGTCGAGGTTCTCGCGATTTTGCGGCACTTGCTGCATGCGATCGAATCCGCGTACCTGCACGACTTGTGAGGCGTTGGTCACCAAACCAACCGATGGTTGAGGATCCGCTTGCTCATCACAGTCTGTAACAATGGCGTGCAGCGCGGCTCTAATGTTCTGAAAAACAGTATCGCCGTCCCATGAATTGATCTGCAACAAATAAATTTGGCCTTTGAGCATAACGGTGATTTGATCGGTGCGCGTGCTCTTAAATATGCGGGATTTCCGATTTTCAACGGTCAAGCTTGTCGAAAACAGATTGGGATATTGTCCCATTTCCAGCGGCATATCGCGGAAACGGTCGGGTTCAAGATCGCCACTGTGCAGTTGATCATAATATTTTTTTGCACCCAAAATTAGGGTCACCGCTCGGTCCATCGGATCAACGGCGCGAGGATTATCCCGCAACGTCAACGTTGCGGAAATGACCGGCGCCTGCAAACCGGAGCGACGCAGGTCATAGGTTTTTAACATCGCGTCCAATTTTTCAGGAAGCTCTTTATAAAAACGCGCAAAACCGCTCGGTTTGTACAGCATCCACAAAAGAACCTGGCTCAGCCAGTCTTTTTTCAGGTGCAAAGCTCGGAGCGCATTATCCGTGGAAAGCTCCATCAATGGAACTTGGGGAGGGCGCTGATAGGCATCAATGTCCTCGTAAATATCCCGCGTTCTTTCATTCGGTGCAAGCGTCATTCTCCCTCCTCTTTTGCGCTGATGTATTTATGATATTCTCCCAATTATCTTTCTATCCGTTCATATGCTGATTGCATGTACGTTTTGAAATGTTTGACAAGGTTCTCAACATCCGGCGACCACAGAATGGAGTTATGATTTCCGGGTACAGTCGTCGTTTTAATGTCGCCGGTTACAATCTCGCCCCAACCCAAATCATCCTTAGTACTGGCGTGAGGTAACTGTTCCTCGGCTTTTATGAGTAAAATATTGCCATCATACGGTTTTAGTTGATAATCACGCCACGCTTCCATTTGAACCTTGAGCATGATGACATAATTACGAAATTGCACTAATGTCAAATCTCGTTGCAGCAAACCAACGCGTTGCGCACGTTTCAAAACCGTTTCGAGCTGTTCATCGTACGGCATTTTTTTCAATTTGCGGCGACTGACCTTTAATCGGCCCATAAACATATCGAGCAGAAAATCAGTGTCATCCGCCGGGATGTCGCGAGGCATTGCCGGGCCCTGATCCAAAATCGCCAGCATGCCGATGTCATCGCCATTGGCTTTGAGCTGCTGCGCCACCTCAAAAGCGATGACGACACCCATGGACCAGCTTGAAATAAAATACGGGCCGCTCTTTTGTCGCGATTTTATAGCATGTACATAACGTTCGGCCATTTGCGAAATGGTTCGATCCATTTCATCAACATTATTAATGCCTTTGGCCTGAATGCCGTAAACCGGTTGATTCTCACCCATAGCCTTGGCCAAATCCGTATACCAGTGCACGCTGCCACCGGAAGGGTGGATCATAAAAAGCGGTGGTTTATTGACTTTATCATGAAAGCGCACGAGGCATGAATCCTGCTGTTCGCCGGATTGTTTCGCCGCTACCAGCCGGGCCAGCCCTTCAACTGTTGGATCGGCAAACAACTCGACCAAATTCACCTGAACATGGAACCGCTTGCTCATCCTGGCCAACAACTGAATAGCCAAAAGGGAATGGCCGCCAATCTCAAAAAAATTGTCTTTAATACTGATGGGCGACTGTTCGAGCAAATCCTGCAAAAGCTCAACGAGGTCCTGTTCCAACTCATTTGTCGGAGCCACGATGTCCCGTTCGGCCATATCGGCCGTCACAACCGGTTCCGGCAACGCGCGTTTATTGACTTTGCCGTTCGGCGTCAACGGCAATTCACCGAGAATCATGTACGAATTCGGCTGCATATAATCGGGCAACCGCTCGGCGGCGATTTTTTTCACATCCGCCACATTGATTTTTTCCGCATGACCAACCAGATAGGCAACCAGATGATTCGGCGTGCTGCTGCCGGATACTTTTTTCGCCAGCACAACAGCATCGATTACATGTTCAACAGCGGTCAAAACTTTTTCGATTTCGCCAAGTTCAATTCTATAACCGCGAATTTTTACCTGATCATCCACACGACCGACAAATTGTATGGTGCCGTCCGGCAAAAAGTATGCAAGATCGCCGGTGCGGTACATGCGTTCACCAAATCCCTCAAAAGGGTTGGGGACAAATTTTTCCGCGGTTAAAT
>CAYSNA010000562.1:0-3334 GCA_964432185.1 uncultured Cytophagia bacterium | reverse complement strand
TTTGCCTCTTGTATTTGGGGATTGGAATATTGTTTCACTCCTCATGTGCTTAACTTGTCTTTAATCGATCGAGAATAAAATATGAAAAAACCGATTGTCGCCATTTTGGGACGACCAAATGTTGGCAAATCGACGTTGTTCAATCGCATAATCCGCCGACGCGAGGCGATTGTGGATGATCAGCCCGGTGTGACGCGCGACCGAAAATATTCGCCGGCCGAATGGGCCGGCATTGACTTTGAGCTCTTGGATACCGGCGGCTACGTACCCGCCTCGGATGATATTTGGGAAAAGGCGATCAGTGATCAGGTCCATCATGCAATCAACGAAGCCAATCTGATCATTTTTCTGGTGGATGTCACCACCGGCATCACGCCGATGGATATGGAAATTGGCGCCATCCTGCAGCGTTCCGGTGTGCCGATCTTGCTCGGCATCAACAAAGTGGATAATGAACAGCGCGAATTTGATATCTATGATTTTTATAAACTCGGCGTCGGTGAGCCGTACCCGCTGTCCGCGCTTGGCGGCCGGTCAGTCGGCGACTTTTTGGACCGCGTTATCGAGATGCTGCCTGAATCGACGCCTTTTGCTGAGGATGCGGAGTCTCTTCGCCTGGCGATTGTCGGCCGGCCGAATGTCGGCAAATCGTCGTTCATCAACGCCATTCTCGGGCAGGAGAAACTCATCGTCACGCCGATTGCAGGCACGACGCGCGATGCCATTGATACTGAAGTCAAATACAACGGTCAAAAGATCGTGCTGGTGGATACGGCCGGATTGCGCCGCCGCACCAAGGTGAATGAAGATATTGAATTTTTCAGCAACGTGCGCACCGTCAATGCCATTCAACGATGTGATGTGTGCGTGGTGCTTATCGATGCGACCGAGCCGATGACCGATCAGGATAAAAAAGTCCTCGGTATGGCCATTGAGTTTGGCAAGGGCATTGTGCTGGCGGTGAACAAATGGGATTTGATTGAAAAAGATACCATGACCGCGCGGCGCTACGAAGTTGAGATGCAGGACCAATTGCGTGAGCTGAATTATGTGCCGACGATTTTTATTTCGGCGCTTGAACGACAGCGAATTTTTAAAGTGATCGATACCGCCCTTTATGTAAACGACGAGCGCAGTAAAAAAATCACCACAGCGGAATTGAACCGCTTCCTTGAGTATGTCGTCGAGCAGCATCATCCACCGGCTTTCGGCACAAAATGGGTCAAGATCAATTATATGGCGCAAATCAAATCGCGCCCGCCGCTGTTTGCTTTTTTTACCAACGAACCCAAAGGTATCAAAAAGAATTATCGTAATTATCTTGAAAATAACCTGCGGGAACACTTTGGTTTTCTCGGCGTTCCGATTCGTATGACGTTTCGAAAAAAGAATTAATCGGCCGGCGCATTGGAACTCGATGACATACCATCCTTTGTTATCCCGTTTATCCGCATCTGGTGAAAATTACTCGTGTGTCGGCATGTGTTGTTTTACTTTATGATTTAAAATGAAACTGGATATGAAAAAATCTTTAATCTGTTTGCTGATTCTCGCTGGCTGCGCGGCGCTTGTTGGCGAGACGCAAAAAACGTCTCTCGTTCAGATGCTCGATTCCGAGGCCGAAACCGGTCAAATTTCAAGAGCAGAATATCTAGCCTATCGCCTGATGAGCCTGACCGGCAGTGAAGCGTTGCCGGAAAAATATCGCGGCTGTGAACCGGACGAGTCGCGCATGGGCACATCCCTAAAGATGGAAGCGCGCTCACTGGTCGATTCCGCGACCGGATCGGATAAGCGCCTGCTGCAATCCGTTTTGTCGCGTCCCGTGGATTTGCCGCTGTCGCAGATCAGTCCGTCCGGTTTGTTCAAACTGCATTATACGCACGAACAGGGCGATGCCGCGGCGGATACGTTCATTACCCAATGTGCGCAGGCATACGATGATGTGTACGATCTCATCGTCAATCAGCTCGGATATCCCGCACCACCCATTGACGATATCGCCGAACCCGAATATGATATCTATGTTTACAACCTCTCCGGCTACGGCATGACCACGGCGGAATCCGCGGCGCCGCGCGGCAGTTATCCGCATGCCTATACCAGTTACATTGAAATGGACAATGATTTCAGATCCACCTATACCAGGGGTGTTGACGGCATGCTGGTGACGGCGGCGCATGAATTTTTCCACATTGTGCAGATCGGCATGCGCAGTTATACGATCCGCATCGTGCCGTCGGCCTGGCTGTATGAGGGTATGGCGACCTGGATGGAAGATTACGCGTACGACGAGATCAATGATTACCTGCAATACCTGCCGCACTATCTGAGCACGCTGGATCGCTCCTTCAACACCTTTAATGGTTTGCATGAGTACGGCTCTTGTATTTTTTACCACATGCTGGAACAAAAATATGGCGCCGATATCCTCAAAACAGTCTGGCAGGAATTCGCCACCGAAGAGGTGTGGGACGCGCTGGATAACGCTTTGAAAACGATCGGCAGTTCGCTGGCGTCCGAGTTTGCGGATCATATGCTGTGGAATTATTTTACCGGCGAGCGGGCCGATCTGCAGCGATTCTACGCTGAGGGCGATATGTATCCTCTGGTTGAGCCGGCGAACGAGTATGATATATCAGATGCCCTGTCTTTTTCCGATGTTCTTGAACCGATGAGCGCTGACTTTGTCATCGTGCAGCCACAGGTTTTTGGACAACTGCTGATTGATCCGTTCATGGACAATGCCACGGACTGGATGGTTGGAGCCGTTTTACACCCGTATTCGGGTGAAGCGGATGCCTCGGTTTCCGGCGGCGCAAATACGATTTTGTTTTCCCAAGTCAATCCTGCCGATCAGGTTGTGATCATTCCGACCAGCATTAAAATTGCCAAAAACGGCATGGGGAATGAGGAGTATCGCTTTAATCTCAACGTGGGTGAAGTGACAGGCATTGAACCGGGAATCCAATACATAAAGCCAAATCCGTTTCAGCCGGATGTGCACGCGAATGGACTGACCGTCTGCGTGCGGTTGTCGAAAAAAACCAAAAAGATCAACTGGGTGATTTTAAATGAAACGGGCGCCACTGTTCTCAAGGTGACCGATATCCTGGATTCGGAAAAGAATGGCGATTTTGAATTTTCATGGGACGGCACAAATGCAAACGGTGATCCGGTCGCGGCTGGTATTTATATCATTTACGTTGATGCCGGCGACGAAATAGCGCCCGGAAAAATTGCGGTGATTCATTAATGATGCATTCGTAAAAAGTCCGAAAAGTCATTGCGAGCGAAGCGAAGCAATCTCATGCCTCGGCTAACATCTTGTTTT
>CAYSNA010000561.1:0-3342 GCA_964432185.1 uncultured Cytophagia bacterium | reverse complement strand
TACAAGGCGGCTTTTTTTGTTACTCCGGGAAATTCGGTTCAAAGTCAGAGTCGTTTACCCAGCTGGCTTTGAGCCTGGTGCCGCTGGTGTATTGTTCGTAAAAACGGCGCTGTTTTTCATCCGCGTATAAATACTCATCAAAAATGTGGCCGTTACCAAACAAACGCGGATCACCTTCAGCTTTGAGTTCGGCAAAAAGCTGTTCTTTTAATTGCGATTTTACCTCAGCAAAATCGGCATTATCAGCAAGATTGTTCACGCAGTCGGGATCTTTTTTAACATTGTACAATTCCTCCTGCGGCCGCTTGCCAAAATTTTGCTGCCAATACATTTGGGTCTCAGGATTTTTGCGTGACATCAATACCTCGGTTTTGGTCGGGCTGCCATCGCAATTGAGATAACCGGTTTCCGGATTGCCGGCGGGCCAGCGGTCGGTTTCAAAATTGTGCACATACAGATAATCGCCTTTGCGAATGCCACGAATGGGATAACCCCAGTCGTTCGGACGGCCAATGTCGTGCCGCTCCTTGCCGATCAGCACGTGGTCGCGATCCGCCTCGACAACACCTGATCGCGATGAATAAAAAATGCCGGTTAAACTTTTTCCGGTGATCGGTTGCATGCCGCTTGTTTCGTGCGAAATGCCGGCGAGTTCAAGATAGGTCGGCGCAAAATCAATGAACCGGACAAAGTCATCCACAACGCGGCCGGGATTTTTAATGCCGTCCTTCCACATGAGAGCCAGCGGCAAGTGGTTCGAATATTCGTATTCTTGCCCCTTGATGCGCGGGAACGGCATGCCGTTGTCCGCCGTCACGATGACCAGGGTGTTATCCAGTTCGCCTTTTTCCGCGAGCAGTTCAAGCATTTTTTGCAGATGCGAATCGAACCATTCGATCTCAAATGCATAGTCGAGCAGGTCGTTGCGCACGCGCTCATTATCCGGCCAAAAAGACGGCACCTCGTCAATGTCAGTAATTTTTTTACCGGCGTATCGGGCACCGGCGCCATACTCGTAAGCGCGATGCGGCTCCGTTGAACCATACCAGAAACAGAACGGCGCGCCTTCCGGTTTGTCCGCCAGAAAATCGCTAAAGTTGGCGGCATAATCACTTTGATTGATGTGTTCCGCCGGCGGGGTCAGAGTTTTGTTGTTGTATGGTTTGCCGGTGAGTTGGCGTTTTACCCCGTCTATCTCACCAACAACACCCGGGGCCCATCCCTTGGCGACAAAACCAACGTGATAGCCGTGTTCGCCTAACGTTTCGGCATAGGTTTTAAATTTATTGGGAAAATAGCACCAGTGATTGGCGGCTTCTTCGAGCTGCCAGGAATTTCGTCCCGTGAGAATGCACGACCGCGACGGCGCGCATTTGGCGTTCGGCGTATAGCAGTTGGTGAATAAAATTCCTTCTGTGGCAACGCGGTCAAATGCCGGGGTTTTCACCCACTCGCAGCCATACGCGCCCATATGTTTCCAGGTCGCATCATCGGCAATGGCAAAGAGAATGTTGGGTTTGGCTTTGGGTTTTGTACTGCAACTGAGAAATGCCGTGGACAAACTCGCCGCGGCAAGCGATTTGAGAAAAGCTCGGCGCTGCATAATATTCCTCGCTTGTGATGGCGGTTTACATTTTATATCGAATAAAAAGGATGGAAAAGAACCGCGAATTACATTGGCTCGTCTGCTCGAGTTTTTGCAATTCGCGGTCAGAGTTTAATTTTCCTGGGCAGCGAATTCACTGGCGCGGAACCACAATCGTTTCCCTTGGGCCAGCGCTCGTTTGCGAGCGATGAGCATGTAGGCGATTACGATCAAAACGGCATAGAATCCGATGATCCCCAGCGCGATCCAGGAGTAGATCATATTTCCTGTCGTATAGGTTCGCAGCGGCATGCCGATGATCAAAATGAGTGGTATGGCCATGAGGAAACCGATGCCTGAAGCATAGGTGTAATCAACCGCAACCGGAGATTCAAATTCGGGATCGACGGCGCGCAATAACGCCAGTCCAGTGGATAGCGTACCGGTTGAGACGCCGAAAATGAACAGAGTGCGATAAAAACGGTGGTCCGAGAACAACCGGGAACAGAACCAGATCGTGCCGAAACATGTTGTCACGGCGCCGGCGCCGGCAACAATGGACAGGGGCAACCAGTATTTTGCCACAGCAGCGATCGAGATGGCCGCCACCGCGCTGGTCACCATAATGTCGACACTCAAACCGGAAATTCGCGTCATGGTTCGATTATCAACGATATAGTCAAAGTTGGTGCGTTTAAGAATTTGTCTGACCAACAATCCCGCCGAGACCGCAAAGATGAAATGCAATCCCCAGAGATTGGCCGCAAGTTCGTGCATAATCTGTACGAGGTCAAATCTATCACCCACAGCGTAAAGCACAAAAGTTGTTCCCTTGAGAAAGAGCCACGCCGCAAAATAGGACATGAGCACGAGCGCCATGTGCAGCGAAACCGAATCGATCGCATCGGTATCTGTTGTTTGATAGGCGCCGACTTCCAGCTTGCTGCCACGCGGACGAATACCGGTTTGCGTCTCTTTTTTGCGCATGTGCTTGAGTTCTTGTTCGGAAATCCAGCCTTTTTTCAAGGCATGATTAATCAAATAAATGCCGCCAAAACAGCAGAGCACAAAACCAATGGCCGCGAAGGTCAGACCGATGTTACCGGCGTCCTGAACGCCGTGCGCTTCCCAGGAATTGCCAATGGAAAAGGCCTGTCCGGGTCCTTCAGCAAATCCAAGCGGTAACAGAAAACCAAACGAGTGGAAAAGATCCGGCATAAAGGTATAAATCAGAATCAGAGTCAGTCCAAATCCGACAAGGGCTTGCAGCACAATCTGTGAAAGTATGCCAACAGATGTTTGGAAAACGGCCGGGCCTCTTTTCTCTTTATTCGGTGGCGTCCGTAGACCAAGGGCGATAAATGATAATCCGAGAAAGTGATAGGTAATCTCTCCTAACTGTGCGGATGTAAATCCGACTTTGGGCAAGAGATAATTGTAAAACGGAAGAACCAGAAAGCCTGCGGTCAGGGCATTCGGAATAAGGTATTTTTGAAAGAATTTGAAACGCGAACGTAAAATCGTTGCAACCAAGAGCGCCAGTGACAGTATCCCCAAGTTCACAAAAATGTGCCATGAAAAATTCATACACACCGCCTTTCGTTTTCGGTTGAATGATTGGCAATTTGTTTGTTCGTTTGAATTTAATATAAATAGCTTGAATAATATTCACAAAGTATTAAATTCTTTCATCAAGTCCAACAGAGAATACATTATGACTAAAAATGATCCCACTCGAAAGTTTAGTCTAACACTCT
>CAYSNA010000560.1:0-3352 GCA_964432185.1 uncultured Cytophagia bacterium | reverse complement strand
GCATTCCGAATTGACCCAGGCTGCTGTGATGGATTTTAAAAACCTGACCGATCCGCAAAACAATCCGATGATCATCAAAACATCGGAGCACTATCTTCCGATGGCGGCCGCGCTATTTCGCTACTCGCCGGATTATTATCGCATAGAATTTTCCGAGCGTTACCAGGCGATGAATCCCTCGCTGCGTGATGTGATGCGCAAGGTCGATCAAATCGTTATTGAAAAAAATGATGCCCTGAGCAGAACGGTAAATTATTTCAGAGACGGTTATGTTCAACCGATTGCGGTGGATTGGAGCACGCCGGATTTTGAATATACCATTCTCCTCTTCCCCATCATTCACGAAGACTTTCCCGGAGACAACGCCATCATTGGCGGCTTGTTAATTGATGATATGACGTTCATCACCCATTTTGTCGATCGCCGGTTTAAAAACATTATTAAAAGCGATTTCGAGTTCGCCATTCAAAAGCATGGCAGAAACGATCTATTCTATTACTCGTCCGACGAGATGCCGCAAGGGCCCTACGAACAAAGCAAAGAGTTGTGGATTCTCGACAACATGGATTTCAAAATCAAAATGTCCGGCACCACGCTGGATATTGTGGCAAAACAGCGCGCGCGCAACAACATGTTTTTGCTCATCATTGTCAATTTTGTTTTTATCATGGGCATGGTGTACGTGATCCGCGGTATTTCCAAGGAGATGGAACTGGCAAAAATCAAGAGCAACCTGGTGGCGAATGTCTCGCACGAGATTCGCACCCCGGTGGCGCTCATCCGCATGTACGCAGAGACGCTGGAAATGGGCCGCATAAAAGACGAAACCAAAAAAACAAAATACTATAAAACGATTTTGGCCGAAACGGTACGCCTGTCCCAGCTCATCAATAACATGCTGGATTTTTCCAAGATCGAATCGAAGAAAAAAGAATACCGCATGTCGATGAATGATCTGAGTGTCATTTTGCAGCAAGTTCTCGACATGTACCATTACAATTTCGAGCAAAAAGGATTCAAGATCGAAAAAAACATTGCGCCGAACTTGCCGCCCGCTCACATTGATCCGGAGGCGATCACCCAGGCGACGATCAATTTATTGGACAATGCCATGAAATTCAGCCAGGATGATAAACGCATCCGCGTGTCGCTCGAACAGCAGGGGCAGCAGCTCGTCCTGTCCGTGCACGACAACGGCATCGGCATCCCGGAATCAGAGCATAAGAAAATATTTCAGAAATTCTATCGCGTGGGTGACAGCCTTGTTCACAACACCAAGGGCAGCGGCCTGGGACTTTCTCTCGTCTCCCATATTATGCAGATCCACAAAGGCAAAGTGACGTTAAAGAGCAAACCGGGACAAGGCAGTACATTTTCGCTGGTCTTTCCTATTATAAATCAAGCAGGAGCTTAATTATGGACCGTTTACTCATCATTGAGGACGAAATTGCCCTGGCTGAGGGCTTGAAAGATAATTTTGAAATCGAAGGCTACAATGTGCAGGTAGCCAACGATGGCGAAGCCGGCCTCAAGTTGGCCCTGGCGGAAAAATTTGACATCATTATCCTCGATGTGATGATGCCGAAAAAATCAGGTTTTGATGTGTGCAAGGAATTGCGTGCGAAAGGCAACCACACGCCCATCATTATGCTCACCGCCCGGACGGAAGAAGTAGACCGCGTGCTCGGCCTCGAACTCGGCGCTGATGATTACGTCGCCAAACCGTTTTCAACCCGAGAGCTCATCGCGCGCGTCAAAGCCGTACTGCGTCGCTCGCCGGATAAAAAGGACAGACAAACCTCCTTTTACGACTTTGGCAAAATCAAGGTCGATTTTGAACACTATATCGCTTATGACGCCCGTGATAATCAAATCGATATGACGTATAAAGAATTTGAGATTTTGAAATTCTTTATGCAGAACAAAAGCCGGACCGTCAGCCGCGATGAATTGCTCGACAAAGTATGGGGTTATGAAATTTACCCGACCTCCAGAACGGTTGATAACCACATCGTCAAACTCCGCAAAAAAATCGAAGATGATCCGGAAAAGCCGAAACATATTTTGACAGTGTACGGCATCGGCTACAAGTATATTGAATAGCACAATGGATGCTCTTGTGAAAGAGCATCTAAAACTCAAGACGTGCGACGAAAGGCGGCGAGTATAGGGCGGCGCCTTTCGTCTACTGCCTCTCCCTCCCATTCTTACAAATTCACCAGAGAATTTTGAATTTATCATCTCTCATCGGTTCTGTTTTTCTCCAACATTCTTTTACAATATTTAACACGGCAATGTCGTAAAAGGTGTTATATTTAAACGTTTTAAACAGGCTAATAACACACTTTAGGAGAACGAGGCATTTATGCGATTTCGCACGTCTCTTGTGACGACGCTTATAATGTTGTTCAATGTGGCGTATGCTGTTGAAGAAATCACCGGCGAGCAAATTGATTTATCATTGGAACGTGCAGTTGAAATCGCAATGGATAACAGCTATCAAATCCGGCAGCTCAAACTCGGGATAGAACGATCCCGACAATGGCTCAGGGCCGAACAGGCCGGGCTCAAATCCAAAGTTTATATGAACGTGAAAGCGCCGGAATTCAGCGCATTGTCGGATTATAAATGGGATTCCGTTCTCAGCAAGGACGTCATTGTCAGGCAAAACACGCAACGCTGGTGGGCCAACGTCGCCATTCGCCAACCAGTCGTTTTGTTTGGTTATCCGACCAACGGTTATTTATCGCTCAACAATACCATGTATCAGTACAATCAGCTTGATGGCGGGTACTGGGACATCAATTATTACAACCGGTATTTTTTGAAATTTGAACAACCCTTTTTTCAGCCCAATCGTCTGAAAAATGATTTGGAAGAAGCCGAGCTCAGCCTCGAAGAAACCGAACTCAATTTTCTCGATGATCAGGTTGAACTCATTGAGGATATTTCGCGCGATTATTATCGCCTGTTCAGCTATTCGTACACGGACATCATTCTCGAGCGATATATTAAATATCTCGAGCGACTGCAAAAGATCGCCGATTGCCATGACCAGAAAAATGGCAAGTCCATGGATTGTATACAAATCCAGATAGAGCTGACCAATACCATTGAAAAACGCGCGCAAAATATGAGTGATTTTCGCATCGAATCTACGCGCGTGAAACAGCGTTTACGGCTCGAAGAGGCGGATACGCTGATCGTCCGGCCGGACATCCGCATAAAAGAGATCAAAGTCGATCTTGAGCAGGCGATCAAATACGGCTATACGCTCCGGCCGCGCATGCGATTGCTGGACATTAACCGGCGCAAGCGCGAAATTGATCTGACCAACGTCAAAGGCTGGAAT
>CAYSNA010000559.1:0-3362 GCA_964432185.1 uncultured Cytophagia bacterium | reverse complement strand
GAGCCGGTTCGCACTCAAGCAACTGGGATGCAGCAGGTTTGGCGTCGGGGATTTTTCTCATCCGTTTAAAAGCAGGTTCGACCGTGTATGAGAAAAAAGTGACGATCGTCAGTTGAACACTCGTTGGTTGGAACAAATAATGTTGTAAACAGTTAAACTCACATCCATCAAAAAAAATCTGACTCTTTTCTTTTAGCATTTCAATCGGCCGAGGAGAGTGCTTTCAGTTTGTCCGATTATCGCGGCAAGAGGGGCGGCGATAATCAGTCACCTGCAATAACATTCTATATTGCAGTCTGTTCTTCCACAATTACTAAATTTCAATCACCACACTTCAGGGAGGTACAATGCGACTTTTCAGTCTGTTCTGTCTTGTGCTGACGACCTGCGTCTTGTCGCAAAGGTCCATCGGCTTTCGTTACCCGGCGGACAAGACGCCGATCACCTCTTATCAGCTGCCAACATGGGGGTATAAGACAACGGCTATTTTATTTAGTTCGGAGGGCGGCGGGCAAAAATGGGATGATGTTAAAATGGCAGCATGGGGGTATTCAACGAACGCAGGAATTCGACAAACTCTCTATCGAGAGAACGATAAATCTCGCCGCACATTTAGCGGCGAGCTGGGCACGTTTTTTCAATGTGATAAGGGGTATGAGGAGCAGATCTATTATGAGCAATTTGATTACGGACGATCACAAAATGCTTCTTTAAATCTGGATTGGCAAGCCGCACGGTATTTTAATGATTTGCACCATTTCAAATTTGATGCAAATTTACAGAGTACTTATGCTGATCATCAGGAATTTCTCATAAATGAAGAAAAAGAAAAATGGGAAAATGGCCGCACCGATATCCACCGGAGAATCAGCAGCCGGCTTTCCTTTGGTTATGGATCGGGGCGAATTCGTAACGTAACGCCAGTTATACTCGCCCTGCGTTTTCGAGAACGATATGCCGCTCTTGGAGTTGCCGAAGAATTGACAAACGAGCAGGTTCAGGAAATTGCCCGTACTTTTGCGCAATACTCCGGTTATCAGCGAGTGTACGACCGCGAGGACAAGTACTTTTGGGACGCGATCCTAAAATCAACTGGCGCCGATGCGCTCTCGCCTTTCCAAATGTATTATTTGCGAGAAACATTTGAAGAAAATACCGGTGCGCGTTATGAAGGATGGGAGATCACGCTTCAATATGAGTTTAGAACGGCGCATAGCCGTGAATCCATTGATGGCTATTGGAGGAATACAACTCACAAGTTCGGTATTGATGGCCACTGGTATAAAAATTTAAATTTGAATCATCAACTCGAATTTTATCTATTCCCCGGATACCGGATGATCGACCAGATAAACGGCGATCAACGCATATTTGATGTCGAAGCATCAATCAATCATTTGTGGATTATTGCCGATCGCCTGATGTTAAGTTCCTACATTCGCACAAATTATTATGATATGCAGACCCAGCTCCATTCCGAGGATTATAATAGTATCAACAGATACTATCGTTTTGGCTCCACACTGACGCTATTTATCGAAGACCACCTCTCACTCAATAGCTATGTGAATTGGACCACTGTCGATGATCGATCCACCTGGAACGTCTATTTTGGCCTGACCTATTTAATTGATCGATCATTACGTTAATCTTTCGATATGGAGCTTGACATGAAAAAAATACTATACATTGTACTGTACGCATGTGGATGGCTTGGTGCTCAAACATCCATTGGAATTCAAAATCCGCAAAACACGATAAACATCACGGGCTATCGACTTCCGCAGTGGTCGTACTCAACATTGGCGCTTGACTTGAGCGGCATGGTCAACGGCCAGGATCAGGACTTTAAAAGCGGCAATCAGAAATCAACAACCAGCACAAATGCCCATGGCATTGCGGCAGGTTCATATTATCATTTTGTTGAAAGTGAAGCTCAAACTTTTCACCTGCAGACAACGCTTAAAAGCGCCCTCATGAGCGGTTCTACGACGAGAACGTATAAAACGTACGATGATAACAAGTATTCGAATCGTAAAAATAACTCGTCATTTTATCTTGATGCTGAATGGCTGCGTTATGTAGCAGCACACAGCTTTGTGCTAGCCGGACTCAATTCTAGTTTTAAATATAACAGCGTGGCAGCAGAAGAAAAACTAGTCGATGTGTCTTCTTTAAATAATGAACAAAAAGAATTTTCTTCGGCTGTCGATGTGCATATTGGTTATGGAATTGGTCGACTACGTAATGTGACGCCGGTTGTACGAGCGCTGCGTATTCGCGAACGTCTCAACGCTTTGGATTATGACATCACGTTAGATGATGAGGATATTCAAAATATGGCGCAGCAGCTTGCAAAAATATCCGGCTATAATGGTGTGTACGACCGATCTGATAAATATTTTTGGCAGGATTTTTCTAATAGTATTGGCGTTGCGGAACTTGCGCCCTATGAACAGTATTATATTCAAGATGCGTTGCATGAAAACATTGGCCAACGATATAACGGCTGGATGACGGCCTTTGGTTTATTTTATACTGACAACCGAACGGAATTGAATGAAGACTATTTATCAATCCGATCAAATCCGGGTGATTTGGAAGATGTTGTCAGGGAAACGAACTCGGAACGAATCAAAGATTTCCGCCAGTGGGGCCCCTATATAACAAGCCGCTGGGTGAAAAATATTACGCTGCGGCATCAACTTGGTGCAACCGCACATCTGGCGTGGTCAATGCTTCTCAAGGACAAGTCTTACTATTATTCAAAAAGCGATGATGATCTGGTAATTGAGCAGTGGAACTGTGGCGAAGAACCACAAACGCTGTCAGTAAGCGGGGGGCTTGATTATTTATGGGCGCTTCACGATCGGCTTTTGTGGACGACCAATGTGAATGTGTACTGGCTGGATTACACGTATAACGTCGATGGTTTTGAACCCTACAAAAGGCCGGGGCACATCAATGCGGATGATGATGGTTTTTCGCTGAACTATGCTTTGGATTCACAGTTTCAGTATTATATTGAAAACAATTTTGTATTGACCGCGAATTTTCAGGTCGCAAGGTCTAGCGACAAAACTACCTTTTTTATCTGCGACGGAAGAGACACTCCTGTTGCATATTGGAGTGATAAAGAAGGTCGGTGGACCTGGTCGTATTCAATCGGTTTGACCTACTTTCTGGATCGAAAAATGTTTTGACAATGGATTCATCGTACACCTCGCAAGGTGTGCGATGAATTCTCACCTCAAATTGTCGTACACCTTTTATAGGTGCATGACAATTTCAAATCAAAATTAGGAGTACGAAATGTCATATTCAAAATTCACGCTGATTGTTTTCTGCATTGTCCTGGTTTC
>CAYSNA010000558.1:0-3372 GCA_964432185.1 uncultured Cytophagia bacterium | reverse complement strand
AGGCGATAATCGATTTAAAGGAAAACGGCAGCCAGGCGCCGATCTTTTGAAAAATCCCAAAGACGATGCCAAGAATTAAAAACGTGATGAACAGAACAACGACAGCCAGGCCTCGCCAGAGTGACCCAAAAGAGTGTTTGCCCGGTTGCGAAAAAAGTGTAAATACTTTTACGGCGAAAATTGCCGCCATGGTCGCCATGCCCGATGCAAAGATGGTCGTGCCAATAATCGCGGCGGGGTTGCTGGAGCCCAAACTGGTGCGAACGCCGATGATGGTCATCGGCACCAGCGTGATGCTGGCTGTGTTGAGCGCCAGAAACAAAATCATCGCGTTGGTCGCGGTTTCTTTTTCGGGATTCAAGTCTTGCAGTTGCTCCATCGCCTTAATACCGAACGGTGTCGCCGCGTTGCCGAGCCCCAGCCAATTGGCCGAGATGTTGAGCATCATCGAACCGATGGCCGGATGATCCGGCGGCACATCCGGGAACAGGCGTTTACTGACCGGCGTCAGCGCTTTTGCGAGCATTCGGATCAAACCCGCCTCTTCAGCAATTTTCATAATGCCGAGCCATAACGTCATAATCCCGATGAGGCCCAATGCAATTTCTACCGCCGTACCCGCCATGTTAATGGCGCTTTTTGTCACCTGCTCAATGTTGCCGGTAAACGCGCCAATAATCACTGCCACGGCGATGAGAAACAACCAGACGTAATTCATCATAAATTATAATCTCCAAAATCAGTTTTATCTAAAGTATGTTTTTTTTATTGAGAAGCAAGAAGGATTGCAAAATCGCTGTGATTTATCGACACTTTTGCAATTGCTTCCATATCAAAATTTCCTTATTTTTCACGCCCATGACAGGACGAATTTTCAACATACAGCGGTTTTCCGTCAATGACGGCCCGGGCATTCGCACAACTGTCTTTCTCAAAGACTGTCCGTTGAGCTGTGTCTGGTGTCACAATCCCGAAAGCCAATCGCAGGATCGCAAGGTCATTTACAAAGCGAATCGATGTTTGCATTGCGGCGCCTGCGCTGAATTCTGCCCGCAACACGCGATTCATATGAACGACACAGTTTATACCGATCCTGATCTGTGCAACCAATGCGGCACGTGTCTGGAGTATTGTTATGCTGAAGCGCGCGAGATTGCCGGACAAGAGATATCGGTGGATGAGCTGCTTGTGGAGATTGAAAAGGACCGCCCATTTTATCAAGAATCCGGCGGCGGTCTCACCCTGTCCGGCGGCGAACCGTTAATGCAGCCGGAATTTGTTCATGCTGTTTTAGAGGAATGTCAATTGCGCGGTTTCCATACAGCGCTCGATACCTGCGGTTATGCCGAGTGGTCAACACTTGATACGATTCGGCCGTTTGTTGATCTGTTTTTATTCGATCTGAAAATTATGGATGATCTCAAACATGTCAAATATACCGGCGTGTCACATGACATTATTTTAAAAAACCTGCGGCGATTGGCCGAGCTTGGAGAGCACATTAAAATTCGTATTCCCATCATTCCCGGCATCACAAACGACGACAATAATATCACAGCTCTGTGCGAATTTGTGAAGAAATTGCCTGGAGATCAGAGCATCGATCTACTGCCTTACCATAATATTGCAAAAGATAAATACCAGCGTTTGCAGAAAACCTACGATCTTGAGAATCTGACAACGCCGAGTGACGATGAAATGTTAAAGATCAAACAGTGTATTGAGCAGTTTGATATTGAGGTAAATATTGGAGGTTGAGATGTTATCAGAGCGTGTTTCTACATTACGCCAACAAAGTTTGGAGGCCGCGCCAACATTGTCCGATGAGCGCGCACGGCTGCTCACCGAGTTTTACCAAAAAAATGCTGATCCTACCATGTCAACGCCGGTGCGGCGAGCGCTGGTCTTTCAATATCTGATGGAACACAAAACGATCTATATTGGCGACGGCGAGTTGATTGTTGGCGAAAAAGGGCCGGAGCCCAAAGCCTCTCCGACCTATCCCGAGCTGTGTTGCCATACGCTAGATGATCTCGACGTATTGAATTCGCGCGAGAAAATCCCCTTTGCCGTTTCAAAACAGGTGCGACTTTTTTATGAAAAGGAGGCCATCCCGTTTTGGCGCGGCAAAACCATGCGCGAGCGCCTGCTGGCCGAAATGACGCCGCAATGGCTCGACGCTTATGAGGCCGGAGTGTTTACCGAATTTATGGAACAACGCTCGCCCGGCCATACTACGCTGGATGACAAAATTTATAAAAAGGGCATGCTGGATTTTAGAGCGGATATTCAAGCCAGTCTCAACGCCCTTGATTTTTACAACGATGCCGCGGCGTTCGAAAAACGCGAAGAACTGCGCGCCATGGCGATCTGCGCTGATGGACTGATTACTTTTGCCAAACGGCATGCTGAAAAGGCGTGGCAGCTTGCGGAGAACGAATCCAATCCGCAACGAAAAAAAGAGCTGCTGCGTATTGCCGAGGTGTGCGATCATGTTCCGGCGCATGCGCCGCGCAACTTTTGGGAAGCGCTGCAATATTACTGGTTTGTGCATCTGGGTGTCACCACGGAGTTGAATCCCTGGGATTCGTTTAATCCGGGCCGATTTGATCAGCATCTTTTGCCATTTTATCAAAAAGGCCTGGCGGATGGCACATTGACGCATGACAAAGCGCGTGAGCTGCTGCATTGTTTGTGGATCAAATTTAACAACCAACCGGCGCCGCCCAAAGTCGGCGTAACCGCGGCTGAAAGTGGCACCTATACGGATTTTGCGCAAATCAATACCGGCGGCGTCAAAGCGGATGGTTCCGACGGCGTCAATGCGGTGACCTATTTGATTCTTGATGTGATCGAAGAAATGCGATTGCTGCAGCCGAGTTCGTCCATTCAAGTGAGCAAAAAAAATCCCAATCAATTTATCAAACGCGCGGCTAAAATCATCAAAACCGGATTTGGTCAGCCGTCGGTATTTAATCACGATCTCGTCGTCCAAGAAATGCTGCGCGTCGGCAAGTCGATTGAAGATGCGCGTAACGGCGGCACCAGCGGCTGCGTCGAGACCGGCGCTTTTGGCAAAGAGAATTATAATTTAACCGGTTATTTTAACATCCCCAAAATTCTCGAACTGACGCTGCACAACGGTTTCGATCCGCGAACCGGAAAGTTGCTTGGTTTACAAACCGGCGAGCCGGACCATTTCAAAACTTTTCAAGATCTTTTTGATGCCTTTGCGCAACAGATGCGCCATTTTATTGATATCAAAATTCAGGGCAATAATATTATCGAACGGTTGTATGCCGATTATTTACCGGCGCCGTTTTTATCCATTCTAATTGATGATTGCATTCAAACCGGTTTGGATTATCACGC
>CAYSNA010000557.1:0-3388 GCA_964432185.1 uncultured Cytophagia bacterium | reverse complement strand
GAAATTCACGGCGATCAACGAGTTGATCCTTATTATTGGCTGCGGGAACGGGACAATCCCGAGGTCATTGATTATTTGAACTCCGAAAACAACTATCGGGAAAAAGTCATGGCCGGGACGAAGAAATTCGAGACGGCATTGTTTGAGGAAATGAAAGGACGCATCAAAGAAGATGATTCCTCCGTGCCGTATAAAATGGATGATTATTGGTATTATACCCGCTACGAAGCGGGGCAGGAATATCCGATTTACTGCCGCAAAGCGGGATCGCTGGATGCCGACGAAGAGGTTATCCTGGATGTCACCCAAATTGCTCAAGGCCACGATTTTTGCAGTGTGCGAAATGTCGATCCGAGCCCGGATCATCAGCTTTTAGCGTATGCAGTGGATTTTGTCGGCCGCCGCAAATACACCATTCGCGTCCTGAATCTGCAAACCGGCGACTATCTCACGGATGAAATCAAGGATGTAACGCCAAACTTTGTCTGGGCGAACGACAACCAGACAATTTTTTACGCGCGCCAGCATCCCGAGACACTGCTATTCGATACTATTCTCAAACACGTGCTTGGTGAAACGTCAGATCCGATCGTCTATTTTGAAAAAGACGAAACATACTCGACGTATATCGGCAAAACCTTGTCACGAAAATATCTGGCCATTTACAGCGTGAGCACGCTGCAAACGGAAATGCAAATTCTCGAGGCGGATCATCCGAACGGCACGTTCCGCATTTTTAATCCGCGCGAAGCCGGGCACGAATACTCCATCGCGCATGGCGGCGACAGCTGGTATATTCTCACCAACGACAATGCCAAGAATTTCCGCCTGATGAAAACGCCGGAAAACGCCACGTCCAAACAAAATTGGAAAACCGTGGTCGCGCACGATCCCAATATTTTGCTTCAGGAAGTGACGGTTTTCCAAAACTATGTCATTCTTGATGAACAAAAAGACGGCTTGTCGCAGATTCACATTATAAATCGTACAACCGGCGATGCGCACTATCTCGACTTTGGCGAGCCGGTTTATACGGCGTTTGTTTCGACCAACGCGGAATACAACACCGAAACGCTGCGCTACAGTTTTCAATCGATGAAAACGCCGAGTTCAATATTTGATTATGATTTAAAAACACGAAGCAAAGAGTTGAAAAAACAACAGCCGGTCCTGGGCGGTTTTAATGCGGATGATTACGACACGGAACGACTGTGGGCGCCGGCCGAGGACGGGACGTTGATCCCCATATCCGTTTTGTATAAAAAGGGATTGGAGAAAAATGGCATCAATCCAACACTGATTTACGCGTACGGATCCTACGGCAGCAGCATGTCGCCCTATTTCAGTTCGAATCGCCTCAGCCTTGTGGATCGCGGATTTATTTACGCGATTGCGCACATTCGCGGCGGTTCGGAAATGGGACGCGCCTGGTATGAAGATGGCCGGCAGTTGAAAAAGAAAAACACGTTCACGGATTTTATCGACTGCACAAAATATTTGATTGAGAACAACTACACTTCTCCCGCCCATATTTACGCCCAGGGCGGCAGCGCCGGCGGTTTGCTGATGGGCGCGATTGCCAATTTGGCGCCGGAACTGTACAACGGCATCATTGCCGAGGTGCCGTTTGTGGATGTCATCACCACCATGCTGGATGAAACCATTCCGCTCACCACATCGGAATACGACGAATGGGGCAATCCGAACATTAAAGAGTATTACGATTATATTTTGAGTTACTCGCCGTACGATAATGTAGAAACCAAAGCCTATCCCAATATGTTCATCACCGCCGGACTGCATGATTCGCAGGTGCAATACTGGGAGCCCGCCAAATGGACGGCCAAACTGCGCGCCCTCAAAACGGATGATAATTTGCTTTTACTCTATGTCAATATGGAGGCAGGGCACGGCGGCGCCAGCGGCCGTTTTCAATCGCTCAAGGAAGAGGCGATGCAGTATACGTTTATTTTGTCGCTGGAAGGATTAGCACAGTAAATACAAGCTGGAAATTCAGGAGGAAAAATGATGAAAAAGTATATTGTATTGTTTTTGGCGGTTGTTTCATTTGTTTATGCCGATGTGAATCTCTACATCAGTCCCACTGGTTCGGACTCGAACCCCGGTACTTTTGAACAACCGTTTGCCACGCTGCAACGGGCACAGGAAGAGCTCCGCCGTCTTCAAAAAAGTGAGCCAATCACCATCACGTTGCGTGGTGGTGATTATATTTCAAGAGAGCCGATTATTTTCACGCCGCAGGATGCGGGAACAGAAACGGCGCCCATCACCTTTAAGGCATACGATAATGAGAAACCGGTGATCAACGGCGGCGAAACGATTTCGAACTGGACAAAGAAACGAAATGGCATCTGGACGACGACTATTCCCCACGTCAAAGACGGCGACTGGAATTTCATCCAGCTTTATGTGAATGGCGAATTGCGTTTTCGCGCCCGGACGCCGAATGAGGGATTTTATCGCGTGGCCGGTTTCCCGGATGGCAATCTTGAAGTGGGTTATCATACGGATTGTCAGAGATTTGAATTCGCTCCCGGTGACATTAATCCAAAATGGACGAACATCGATGATGTGGAGGTCATCGTGTATCACTTTTGGACGGATTCGCATTTGCCGATTGAGAGCATAAATACGGACTCGAATATCGTCACATTCAAACATAAAGCCGGCAAAGTGTTTACGGATGATTTTTCGAACGACGGCGCGCGTTACATTGTTGAGAACGTTTACGAGGCGCTTGACGAACCGGGCGAATGGTATCTCAATCGCAAAACCGGCGTGCTCTCCTACATTCCCATGCCAAATGAGGATATGAGAACTGCCGAGGTCGTAGCGCCGATGCTGGCGGAATTCATTCGTTTCGAGGGCGATCCGATCAACCGTCAGTACGTCGATTACATCAATTTTGACGGCATCTCGTTCATGTATACCAACTGGCAATTGCCGCCGGGAAATTCAAACGACGGACAGGGATCTTCATCCGTGCCGGCGTCGATAACCATGAAAGGCACGCGCTATTGCTCCTTCAACAGGTGTACAATTAAAAATATCGGCACATGGGCCTTTGAGGTTGGGCAAGGCAGCTCGTTTAATTCTTTCACTCAAAATGAAATCAGCTATGTCGCGGCTGGTGGATTTCGCATAAACGGCGGCAATGAGCAGAGTCACCCGCTGGAACGAACCGGCTACACCACAAGTGCCGATAATCATCTGCACCATTTTGGCGAGGTTTATCCGTCCGCTGTCGGCGTACTGTTGATGCACACCAACGCCAACCAGGTGGCGCACAATCATATTCATCACGGTTACTATACCGGCGTGTCGATCGGCTGGGAATGGGGTTACCAACAGAGCGTGGCGCGAGATA
>CAYSNA010000556.1:0-3396 GCA_964432185.1 uncultured Cytophagia bacterium | reverse complement strand
TCAAGCGGTACCGGACCAGCCGCATCATTACACCCTGTTCGATAACGGCAATAAACGCACGCCGCCCTACTCGCGCGCAGTGGAATTTAAACTCGATACCACGGCGTGGACGGCCGAGCGCGTGTGGCACTATCGCCCCGACTCTGATTTTGAGGTGAGTTGGCTCGGCAGCGTGCAGCGTTTGCCCAACGGCAATACGCTCATCAACTGGACCGGCGGCGGTTTGCCGTTCGCCACCGAGGTCGATCCTGACGGTCAGGTCGTCTATCAGGCGCGCAATCGTGATGGCTTGTTTTGTTATCGGACATTTCGCTTCGACTGGTCTGGTGTGGCTGCGAAACCGCGTTTGTTTCTTGAAGCCCAAGATGATCGGGTCATTCTCATTTTTCATAAGTTTGGTGATACGGCTGTCCGCTTGTACAAAATCTATCACGGGCTGTCGGATGCTGATCTGGTGCCGGTGGCGACATCGTTGACTAACCGTTTTGAATTCGCCAATCTTGAAAATTACCAGCGCCATTATTTCAAAGTCACGGCGGTCGGCAAAGATGGCAGCGACAGCGAGCCATCGGAGATTAAAAGCATCGATGTCAACTTTTTTGAAGAAAACAAGAATATGATTTTGAACGGCGATTTTGGCAGCGGATCGGCGCATTGGAATTATAGTGTGTCTGATGACGCCCAGGCGCAGTTCGTTACGGATAACGGCGAGTGCCAAATTCGTATTGCCAACGGCGGCGCGAACTATGAGGACATCCAACTGGCGCAGACGAATCTTGCGGTCTACAAGACGAAAAAATATCAATTTGAATTTGACGCTTATGCGGATGCCCCACGCGCTTTTGAGGTGAAGATAACCAACGTCAATGCGGCCTGGAAAAATTATGGCGCCTTTGGCTTTACCGCGCTGACAAAAGCGAAAAAACATTTTACTTTGAATTTCACAATGACCGAGGAGACCGATCTCAACGCCCAGGTTCTTTTTAATTGCGGTGTTGAAACCGCCACTATTTATATCGATAATGTCTCGCTAACAGCCGTATCCGCAACCGACACCGAAACATCCGGCGACACGATTGTGGATGGATTTCAACTGGCGCCGAATTATCCCAATCCGTTTAATGCGTCGACGACGATATCCTACCGATTGCCGCGTAAAATACACGTTCACTTGAACATTTACAATCTTTTGGGCCATCACGTTGCCACGTTGGTTAACGACGTTCAGGAGAGCGGCGAACATCGCGTTCGATGGAATGTGGAAAAAGCCGGGGGAGAGGTTGTTGCGAGCGGCCTCTATTTCGCCACGTTGAACACAACAGAGTTTTCCGGAACCATCAAACTCGTTGTGACGCGCTAATCAAGACGTTCGCGCTATTCCGGTTCCCGCGCGCAGTGATGGTGTTGTGCGGCCAAGCACGACACCATCCAATAATCCAAAAGATTTTTCCCTAAAGCCGCTTGACCGCTTTGGCGATTTTTCGGCGCAATTTGTCATACGACGGCGGCGGTCCCGTATTGATTTGTTTGTCGTTGATGAACAACGCGTCCGCAACACCCCATTCGTTAAAAGTCGCTCGGTCGTCGGTGTGAATGGCTCGAAAAATGACCGCGTCGCCGAATTCGCCGGCGGCACGTTTGGCGCGCTCATGAACAATATTTTGCGCCGGACACCAGCCGTTGATAAACGACGTCACCGTGACGTTGCCGGGCGTTACCTCCGGTCGCTTTTTTTGTCGTATCCAGCGGGGCGGCTGTGCCTCCTCGCTAAACGGCTTCCACAACAAAACCGCGACGCCGTATTTATCCACCTTTTTGTAGCCATGCTTTTTGAACCATGAGGCTTTCATCCAAAACGGCATGCCAATGCCCCAGGCCGCCAGGCCTTTGCGATTCATCGATTTGACGTCCTCTTCCGCGGCTTGCAGCAGCGCCGTGCCAATGCCGCGCTTTTGAAAATTGCCGACACCCTCCTTGTACCCGTGCACCCAAATGCATTTGATGAAATAAAGATCGTGTCCCTGGATTAATGAAAATTCGATCGGCTCATACTGAATCATACCGCACGGCGTGTTGTTTTCAACGGCAATTTTTACCCGCAGCCCCTTGTCCTTCATGGTGTGAAACCAGCGTTCCTTGTGGTCCCCGGCTTCTTTCATATCCTCCGACCACTCTTCGAGACAACAGAAATAGCTGTGAAAATACTGTTCGTCCAAATCAACAATGTTCATGTTCAATCCTTTTTTTAAAGGCAGAAACGGTTCGCGCGTTGTGCTTTCTCTTTGACATGTCAAGCAACGCCTGCAGTCATGTCAATAGATTTTTACAGAACATATACTCCTGTAATTATGTGCGAAAGATAAAATGATATAAAACCATCTTCTGGAATTCGTGTTGGAATTTGCTCGAATTCATATTGAAAATTTACAAAAGAATCACTATACTTGCACCTCAAAAAAGTATATTATATTCTATACACTTTTACACAATTTAAATGAAGGAGAGGTTATGTCCAAGTGGATTTTTCTACTCATCAGCGTCCTTATGGTTGTGGGATGTTCTACGGATACAACACAGCAGCTCGATGCCGAGTTGACGGTTGCGGAAATTAATGCCAATACCGGCGAATATGTCGAAAAAACCGTGAGTATCACCGGCACAGTAAACCATGTCTGCAGACACGGCGGTAAGCGCCTGTTTGTCATGAGTGACGATGCCAGTGACCGGTTTAAAGTCGAAGCCGGCCAGGTCGGCTCCTTTGATGTGGCGCTGGAAGGCAGCAAAGTTCGCGTTGTCGGCGTGGTCAAGGAACTCAAAGTCGACAAGGCTTACCTCGACAATTGGGAAAAAGAAGTGTGTGCGGCTGAGGCAGAGAACGAAGCTCAAAAGTACACGTCTGACAATGAGGGCGAGGAGCATGCTGGAAATGAGCAAGCCAACAATCCGACGCTGCAGAATATCAACGCGCTGCGCCAGGAATTGGTCACAAGCGAGCAGACACATCTCTCATTTTATCATCTCGAAGCCATCTCTTTTGAAGAAGTTATGTAGGAGCACATTGATTTGACTATCAACTGGCGAAAGTGGAACCGCGTACTCCATCGCGATCTGGGTTATATCTTTTTTGGCATGACGATTATTTACGCGCTCTCCGGCATTGCTCTCAATCACCTGCGCGACTGGAATCCGAGTTATGACGTAAGCCGGCTGGAGATTCAAACGGATGCGTTTCGCGCAACTGATTCTATTTCAAAAGAACGGATCGTTGACTTTTTAAAAGATTACGGTGAGGGTAAAAGCTATAAAAGCCATTATATGCCGCAGCCGGGGCAATTAAAGATTTTTATTAAAAACGGCAATGCGGTTGTCGATCTACAAACCGGATACGGCGTCATC